>JAFGQB010000024.1 GCA_016935915.1 Spirochaetota bacterium | reverse complement strand
TTACTTTTCGCAAATGAAGGAGCAAAAGTAATGATATCAGGTAGAAGAGTGGATAAACTTGAAGAAACAGTCGAATTGATAAAAAAACAGGGCAAAGAAGCAGCATATATTCAATGCGATGTTTCAAAAAAAGATGATGTAATTGATTTAATAAATAAAACCGTAAAAAAATATGGCAGGATAGATTGTGCATTCAATAATGCAGGTATTGACGGTAAAAAATCTCCTCTTATAGATTTAGAAGAAAATGAATGGGATGAAATCATAGATATAAATTTAAAGGGAACTTTTTTATTAATGAAATATGAAATTAGGCAGATGTTAACACAGGGTTTCGGTTCCATAGTAAATATGGCTTCTGTTTGTGGTATTATAGCCAGAAAAGATAGAAGTGCATATAATACAAGCAGACACGGGATTATCGGACTTACTAAATCAGCTGCACTTGAATATGCAAATATGGGTATAAAAATAAATGCTATAGCTCCCGGGTCAATTGAAACAGATATTTTTTACAGAAGCACAAAGGGAAATAAGGACCTTGAAGATTATTATGCAGCCTGCCATCCGATCGGACGAATAGGTAAACCTGAAGAAGCAGCATCTGCGGCATTATGGTTATGTTCAGATTGCTCATCCTTTGTTATCGGTCATACATTGTTTGTTGATGGAGGATTTTCAATACAGTAAAATACAGAATTTAAAAAAATAATTAATTAATTATTTTTTATAAATTATTTGAATTTTTTCTATTTTTTCATAAAATAGTATAATATAAATTTTAATTGATACCAAGGAGGTTAATAATATGCCGGTTAATATGATTGATCATAAAAACAAAAAGATTATCTATGTTGATCATAGAGGTCTGACCGGACAAAATTTGTTGGAAAATTACAAACAGGCTTGTGAACTAATTAAAAAAAATGGCAGCGGTTGTTTGATGTTGGTTGATTTCAGAGATTCAACAATATCAAATGAACTTGTTGATTACATTAAAAGTGATGAAAATAAAGCTATTACAAAACTAATTGCTAAACAGGCTGCAATTGGAATTTCGGGAATAAAAAAAATTGTTTTTAATCTCTATAATACAGTTACAGGCTCAAGTTTAAAAATTTTTAATACTGAAGATGAAGCAAAAAATTATTTAGCTTCATGAACAGCTGCATAAGAAATTTAATAATCTTTTAATTGCCTTTTTAAAGAATAATTTAAAAGGCAATTAAAAGTATTTATCAAATCAACTAAAATTATTCAGAATAATTAAGGAAATAATATATGTCATATTTTTATTTTTTCAGAGAAGATGCACCATGTAAATGGATTACAAAGGAAATAATTACAAAGTTCCCTAAATATTTAAGAGAGCCGGTTATTTATAAAGGAAAAGCCATAAAATTTCATATTAATTTGGAATGGATAAGAAATGAGTCAAGAGGCGCAAATAAAGAGTGGCTTAATGAAATTAAAGTAAATTATATAAACACAATTAATGAATTACCCTCTGGTGACGGCATTTTTATTACAGGGTATGATTCTAATATTAAAGAACTGGATGAACTAAAAAGTAGAAATATCCCTATGATAGAAGCACCATGCCCATGGGTTCGTCAATTAAGAGATCAGCTGATCGAAGTCAATACCGATACCTATCAAAGTATTTTAATGATAGATGAAGATCATATGGTGCATGACTGCTATAAATCAATATATCCAAAAGACATAATTATTGTGCAGGCAGATAATTATCAGGAAAAATTAAAAGATATTATTATTTCCAAACCTGTATATTTAATGGTCTATGCTGCTCACAGATGGAAAGATGCGGAAGATATGGCTGAATATATAGAAAATAAATATCCTCATCCGGATAATAAATTGGATAATTATAAAAAAACAATTTGTCATTGGGTGAGACAGGGTATTTTCGAAGAAATCAGGATAAAAGGTATTCAGGAAAAACTGGATGAGATATGGGTCATCTGCAGCAGTTTCGGTGACAGATCTACCAAGTCAATTGTACGGGCTATTGAAGAGATCGGAATTAAAGCAGTTGTAATTTCAAATAAATCAAATATTCCGGAAAATTTCAACAATAATTTGAGAATCGGAATCATTTCTGCACCCATACCGGTTTCTCATAAAAAAAGAAAAGAAATTTTGCATATAATTAGAAAGAAATACGGCGGACCTATAGAGATTGCAAGAATATTGTATGAATATCTGTTAAGCATTATATTAGATCACCCTGATAATAAAGAAATTGTAAATAATAAAATCAATGATCTGTTGGATTATATCTGCGATGATGTTGTCTGGATTATGGCTGGAAGCGGAAAAGGTTTGCCGATTCAGGGTTATTATAAAGGGAAAGAAGGTGTCAGAAATTTCATGGAAAAGTTAAAATATTCAAATTTAAGAATGACAAACATTGAAGAGCATTTTTATGTTAAAGAAGGTAATAAAGTTGATGTACATTTATTGGAGGAAGGAGAATGTACTGAAACCGGAAAAACTTTCAGATCGGAAAATATTCATACTTGGGAAATAGATGATAATAAAAAAGTTATTAAATTCAGAAGCTATAATGATACCTTCGCAGTTCATGAAGCTTTTAATCAAAACTGATTAAAATCAGAATACAGATTTGATTTCCCTTTCAAGCATATTCTTCTTAAAAAAACATTAATAAATTAGATTTAAAAAAAATTAATAATTAGGACGAATGTCGAATAATAAAAAAATATGTAATAAAACTACTTAAATACACTTAAGCTCATTGAGAATTTATGTAAATTTAAAAAATTATTAAAACTCTGTGTTCTTAAGTGACCACTGAGACCAAAAATTTTATAATTATAAGAAACTCGAAATTCGACCTAAATAGAATAACCGATCTGCCTGTATTTACTTAATGTAAACAACTTTATTTCTGCCTTGCTTCTTTGCCTTGTACATTGCCGTATCAGCATCTCTAAGCAGTGCATCAAGATCAGGCATTTCATTGTTGAAATCTGCCACTCCGAAACTTGCTGTTATTTTCATTCTCTTGTTTTGTACCTTACAATTTTTTGTTTCAATAGAAAGCCTTAAACGCTCAGCTAATTTGACAGCATCGGATGATTTTGTATGAGGCAGAAGTATCCCAAATTCTTCCCCGCCCAAACGGGCTGCAATGTCAACCTCACGGGTACTCTCCTTGATCGTCTTTGTAATACATTGCAGAACAGTGTCTCCAGCTTCATGTCCGTATGTATCATTAATCTGTTTAAACCTGTCAATATCAAACATGATTAGAGTAAGATAAGAATGATACCGTCGTGCTCTTTTTATCTCATCGCCTCCAAGAATAAAAAAGGCACGCCTATTTGCCAGACTAGTTAACTCATCGGTCATTGCAAGATGTTCGAGCTGGTCGTTCAATTGATGGATCTGTTCTTCTGCTTTTTTTTGCGACACAATGGTCCATACTATGTCTGCAATATAGGAAACAAGTTCAACATCTTTTTCATTATAATCTGATGGTTTGTTTCCAATCCCAAGTATTGAAACTATCTTGCCGTCCCTAATTGTAGGCACAACCAGTTCGCGAATCAATTTAGCATGTCCTTCAGGCATTCCCTTTTTATGAGGTAATGAACTGTAGTCATTGTGTATAACTGGTTTTCGCTGATGAATACAATCTACCCATACTCCTGCTTCTGCAATTGAATAATGCATCCCTTCTCCTTCTGCTTTACAGAATACCGCCTTAGTACGGGTCGACCAAGCCTGAAGAGTCAATGATTTTTCATTTTCATCAACAAAATGATAAAAACCAATAAGACTTCCTGTAAGTTCTTCAATTTCATCAAGAGCTTTTTGCATCAATTCCTTTAAAGTATGTGTAACAGCATATTCCCATATTCTAAGTCTTAATCGAATGATTTTTTCAGTTTCCTTTCTCGATTCTATATCTTTTTTTACTTCAGAAAATAATCTGCTGTTTACCATCAAGAAAAGAAAAAACGTGTGCAAAATGAAAAGCATTTGATATATCATAAGAACTGTTGTATCATATATATTTGAACGAAAAAAATCTATTCCTGATTTAAAAGTTAAATCGAATATTATTCGAGCAATACTGACAATGCAGTATGCTGCATATACAAATCCCACTCCCCTTGTTATGGAATACATAGCTGATCTAACTCTCCACAGTAACAGAAAAGTACACTGTGCACTTATAATAAACAAAGCTATGGAAAATAGAATGTTTCTAATTGTTAAGTTATTAATAATAAAGACAAAATATGAATGGCTGATAATAAATAAAATCAATAAGATAAAATTATGGATCTGGCTGCTTCTCTTATCTGTGAAACGTTCAAATCCCATATATATTAAAATTGTCCCTCCTATGATCAGAGCATTGCTGACCGTCATTGATAGAAGATTTGGAATAATACCACGAAGAGAAATAAGTACCAATGCAATGAACTGCATTATATAATCAGCCATCCAGTATCCAATTCCTGAATATCTCTTGCGGTTTTGATTCCAAAGGATAACCATGACTACCATGGTAATAAGATTGCTGATCGAAAAACTATAAATAACTGTCCTCATGTCAAATAGTTTCATAATATATCCATATTATTCTAAAGCATTTCTTAAAGCATACTTTATAAATATAAAAATTATAAAACAGTTTTTATTTCTACTCTCCGATTTAAATGCCAATTTGTTTTATCGGAATTTGGTACAGCTTCAACCTGAGCACCATATCCTTTTACAGTAAAATTATAAAAATTTCCTTTTAATCCGTTCTCAAGCATTTGTTTGATTTTATCTGCCCTTTCCATGCTTAACTTCATCTCATTTTCCGGCAATCCTATATTTGCAGTATGTCCCTCAATAATAAAATTTACATTGTTAAATTCTTTTAAAAGCACAATAAGGTTATTGACTTTATTTTCCTCTCCATCAATAAGAAGGGATCTATCCTTAACAAAATATATAGGAGTGTTTTGCTTGATAATTTCAGAAATTTTGCTTATTTTTTCAAGCTCTGCTTTTTTAGCTGCCTCATCTGATAATCTTTTGTTGATTTCCTCATTTTGATCCGTAGTCTTTTCAATTTCTGTACTCTTTTCTGATTTAATACTACCGCAGTATTTCAGACCGAAGATAATAAAAAAAATTATAATGATAACCATAATGATTAAAAGAATTAACCATAAAATGCTTTTTTTGTCTTTCGCTTTAGTTTTAAAATCGCCGGTTACCTCTGTCAGTGTATAGGGATCTTTTTTAGCTCCACTTTCCATCGAATCGATAATTTTATTCTGTTCAACAAACTTATAAAAATTTTCCCTGTTATGAACTTTAAAGCTGTTGTCATCATTAAACCTGTCAAGTGCATCGGATAAAATTTTTCTGTTTGCACTGTTTGTTTTTTTACCCCATTTTTTTAAAAGATAATTTAATTCATGATCTTCCTTTGATATTATATCTCTGTCTTCCGCCATATTAAACTCCTCATAAATTATTTTTTTTATAAAATACCAATAAAAATTTTTTTTAAATTATACTTTTTATTATTATTAATAAACAATATAAAGTCAAGAAAATAACATTATTAAAAAATAAAACTTTAAAAATAAAATATATATATTTAATTGATTTAATTAATTGACATTTTAAATTATAATTTTTATAATTTAAAAAAATGTTTTATTTATTATGGAGGTTTATTTATGGCAAATTATAAAATATCTGATATTGAAGGTATAGGTGCAGCTAATGCAAAAAAACTTGCTAAAGCAAAAATCAAAAGTGTTAACGCATTATTAAAAAAAGGCTGCACCAAAGCAGGAAGAAAACAGATAAGCCAGGAATCAGGCATCGAAGATTCTACGATCTTAAAATGGGTTAATATGGCTGACCTGTACAGAATCAAAGGTATCGGAAGCGAATATTCGGAACTTTTGGAAAAAGCTGGAGTTGACACTGTAAAAGAACTCAAAAACAGAACTCCGGAAAATTTATATAAAAAACTTGAAGAAGTAAACAAAAAAAGTAAACTCGTAAGACAATTGCCCGGCGAAAAGATCGTAAAAAAATGGGTTGACGAAGCTAAAAAATTATCTCCAATGGTTACTTATTGAAGTTAGTTATAATTTTTCAATGAAAAAAAAAGCGATATGATTTTCTTTCTATATCGCTTTTTTTATATTAATCATCATAGATTTTACTTAAGTGCATTGAGCGCTTGAGTAATTTGCATATTACCTTTTTCTGCTGCTGCATCCAAAGCCGATCTGCCTTTATTATCTTTTACATTGACAACATCGGGTCTGTAAGTTACCAATAGCAGAACCATATTCACATCAACATTATCAACGGCAATTATTATCGCGGACCTGCCGTCAGTATCCTGAGAATTGATAATTACCTGTTTTGAATCCAGTTTTTCCTTTACAAATGCCGTATCTCCTCTCTTTACAGCCTTAAAAAATTCATCTTTAATATTAACAGTTGTAGTGGTTGATGGTGCTACACCACCAGGTAAAACAAAATAAACAGCAGTTAGAACAAAAAACAATAATAATAATATTTTTTTCATACACACTCCTGATTTATACAAAATTTCTAAAATATATAAAAATAATAAATATTTTTGCATATTAAGTCAATATAAAAAAATAAAATTAATTAAATAATAATAAATAATCAAACCATCAAACTACGTACAATCAACACTACAACAGACACTACCGATGCAGTTATTATAAAATATCTGTAAGGTTTTTCAGGTATCTTCTTGACTATCAATATCCCGATCAATGCTCCCAGTGCAATAGCGGGAGCCATTAGAATATCTATTAATAACGAGTTATAAGTAATTGTGTGCCAGTAAATAACATGAAGCGGTAATTTAATCAGATTTACTGCGGCAAAAAAAACCGCTGAAGTACCAATAAAATTATTCTTAGGCAGCTTCATTGACAACAGATAGAGTGCCATGATCGAAGAGGCAGAGTTGCCGATCATACTTGAAAAACCGCTTAATGTTCCCATAGCTGCCGGAAAAGACCAGTGAGTCGGAACAGAAGCTTTTTTATTCCTAAAAATCATAAAAACCAAACCGATCAAAATCACAATGCTTATTAAGATGTTGAAAATATTATTTGAAATATTTTTTCCTATGAAAAGAGCAATAAATATCCCTAATATAGTATAAGGCATTAAAACTAAAACATATTTAAAGTTTGTATTCTTAATGTAATATACAACACCGAATACATC
The DNA here is from genome assembly GCA_016935915.1 of Spirochaetota bacterium. Lineage (GTDB taxonomy): Bacteria > Spirochaetota > GWE2-31-10 > GWE2-31-10 > JAFGQB01 > JAFGQB01. Next base: position 33,465 of record JAFGQB010000024.1, on the reverse strand, counting down.
AGCAATTATAAGCATGGGAAGGACAAGACCTGAGGAGGCTTTTCCGCCGAAAATCAATGCTAAAAAAATAACCGACGGCATATTCACTCCAGACAAACCTGTTTTAGTCATGCCGATTGTTAAAGCGCAAAAAACAAGAAAAATCCATTTATAAAGACTTATATCATGAATATCCATATAAAATAACCGCTGTTTAAATTTAAACTGTAAAAAAAAAATCAAAATAAAAAATTAAAGTTGAGAAAGTATATTTCTCAACTTTAATATATAAAATCAAACACAATTATTGTCCAATACTATTTATTTTTAACTTTAATATCTCTCTGGCTTACCCGCTCCAGAATAAGTAATACAGATATTTTTAACATCATTCGTGTTGTCCACTTTATACTGATATCTGCTCTTCGGATTCCAATTTACTTTTCCTGTATGAATACCGTCCGAAGATGAGATAATGCCCTCAATCGGAGGAACATTTTTTACATCTTTAATATAGCCTGCACCTTTTGTATCATAATATTTAATTTGAGTTGCCGGACCTTTAATGTTTTCGAAAAAATTTGCTTCGGCATAAATGCTTGCTTCCCTGCCAATGCCTATAGCATAAATGCCGATGTTATTATAATAATTATTATAGACATGCACCTCCCCGAATCTTACTCTTGGCATTCTCTGATTTATTTTTTCATAATAATTATGGTGAAATGTCACTTTTAGATTTCCTTTATCTGAAGTTGAATTATCCGAAGATCCGACCAAGGTTGTTTTATCATGATCAAAAAAGTAGTTATAGGACAATGTTATATAATTGGATTGTCTGGTTATATCAACTGCTCCATCATGAGTCTGGTACTTCATATTAAAATATACAGGTAAAGTGCTGTCCGGTCTATCCCCGTCACTGAAAGTGCAGTGGTCAATCCAGACATTTGTGGAATTAGCAATTGCAATCAGGTCAAATTGGGAATTCCAGTTACCGTTAGGACCGTCTGATGGATCCCATTCGGGAAAAAAATCATAAGCATCTTCAAATGTGATATTCTTGATAATAATATTTGACACCTTCTCAAGTAAAAGGTTTCCATGTATTATCTTTGCGTCTTTATCTTTTCCTATCAAAGTTGTATTTGAACCGACTTTAATTACTATAGTTTTTGCCTGATTTCTTTCTGATTCCTTTCTTGCTGTTTCAAGCTCACCTGTAACATTTTTCCTGCCCCATTTTTCAGGGCTGTATGTTTCAAGATACTTTTCAAGAGTATAAGGTGCCGCAGCAAAATCTTTTTCAGTCAAAGGTTTATTGTTTTCATCCACACAAAGATCAATAACCCCGCTTATATAAATAATTTTCGGATCATTGCTTAATTCACCCTTTGCATCATATAAAGCTTTTAATAATTCAGATTTGTTTGTTACAGTAAAAATATTTCTTTTAAAAGCTTTTGATCCGCCTATGGTTCCGCCATTCATTGATGCATATCCGTCTGCGTTAAATAAAGGTTTAGATGTTTTTGCGCTAATAAAGAGCAAAACAGCCACTATTGTTGATAATAATGCGATCATTGTAAAAATGATATTTTTCATATTTATTACTCCGTTTATAATATATTCTTTTATTGGTAAATAATTATATCATAAATTATAAAAAATTATTTATTATTTTTTAAATTATTTTCTCATAATTAATATTATATCTGTTTTCCGTCAAATAATATCATACTTTTTTTAATGCCAGATAAAGTGCAGTATTTATAGGATATAACTTTTTTAAGTTAAAGAAAAATTTAAATCATTGATCTTTTAACAAATTTTTTTTATAAACATTTAAGGATTGCCAAATGACCGCTTTTAAACTTATCAAGGTTTTAAAAAAACAAAAACAAATATTGAAACAATTAATAGAACTCTATCTATATGACTTTTCGGAATTTGACAATAAAGATGTTGATGAATCAGGTCATTACGGATATAAATATCTGGATCACTACTGGAAAGAAAAAAACAAACATCCATTTTTCATAAAAGTCAAAAATAAATTTGCAGGTTTTGTTTTATTAAGCAATCATTGTCATATCTTAAAAAATGAACAGGCAAAAAGCATCTCGGAATTTTTCATAATGAAAAAATACAGAAGAAAAGGCATCGGGAAAAAAGCAGCTATCAAAATGTTTGATATGTTCCGAGGAGACTGGGAAATAAGACAGCATCCGCACAATATTGCGGCTCAAAAATTCTGGAAAAATGTAATAACTATTTATACTGGAAATAACTTTTCTGAAAAAGAACTTATAAGCAAAAAATGGTCAGGAAAGGTTTTTATTTTTAATAATGAGCAAAAGTGAACAATTAATCATATGTAAACACATATTCAAAACAGATCAGTAAACTATTCATTCATCACCTTGTTCTGGTGGTCGATTGACTCCTGGTGTATTGCGGCAAACACAGTTGAAACGAACTCTTCACTTAATCCCTTTTTAAGCCCCATGCCTGTTCGCTTCTTAACGATCGTATCCCACCTTTCTGTCTGAAGTATTGTTATCTCATTTTCCTTTTTAAACTCTCCGATCTCTTCGGAAACCTGCATCCTCTGTTCAAGTATGTTTAAAAGTTCATCATCACATTTATCGATCCTTGAACGGAACTCTTCAAGTTTTTTTGACTGCTGTCTGTCAACATCCGAATGACGCAGGATGAGTTTTTCAAGGAGTACTTTTAAACCTGCTGGGGTTATCTGCTGTTTTGCATCGCTCCAGGCTTTTTCAGGAGTGCAGTGTGTCTCTATTATAAGTCCGTGGAAATCAAGGTCCATTGCTCTTTGCGACACTTCATATAAAAGTTCGCTTGAACCGCAGATATGGCTCGGATCAACAAGGATAGGCAGATTGGGTATCCTTCTTCTAAGCTCTATTGGTATCTGCCACTGCGGATCATTCCTGAACTGGCATGTCTGATGAACCGAAAATCCCCTGTGAATTGCTGCAAGCTTCTTGATACCTGAGTTATTGAGCCTTTCTAATGCTCCGATCCAGAGTTCAATATCAGGATTAACAGGATTTTTAACAAGCACTGGTATATCCATGCCTTTTAAAGTGTCCGCTATTTCCTGCACAGCAAAGGGATTTGCGCTGGTCCTTGCGCCAATCCAGAGTATGTCAACTCCGAATTTCAAAGCTTCATAGACATGTTTTACATTTGCAACCTCAGTTGCAGTGTACATGCCAAAATGTTCTTTTACTTTCTTAAGCCAGGGTAGACCAATAGAACCCACACCTTCAAAAGCATTTGGACGGGTCCTTGGCTTCCAGATGCCTGCACGGAATATCTTTATGCCCTCTTCATTAAGCTGTCTTGCAGTTGTCATCACCTGCTCTTCTGACTCGGCACTGCAGGGACCTGCAATAACTAAGGGACGCTTATCGCTAACCCCCGGCATTATAAAAGGTTCCAATAATAATTTTACGCTCATGACAATAGTTATAATCTTTTGCCTCTCTTTGTCAATTAAAATTATACAAACAAAAATTGTGATTTCAAGTTTCCTGTAATGAAAAAACTTTCACAGTCGTTTAAATTATATCGATATTTAGATTAAAAATAAATAGATAATTTGGTATGTTTTTTTTTAAATAATATATTAAGTTAAATACAATTATTATTTATTATTTTGAAGGATCAACCTGTTCAAAAGTACCACCTGTACGTATATTGTCATGAAAGATTATTCGATGTGAAACTAAAGTTGTATTTGAATCATTCCATTTAGGGCAATAAAGCCCCCATTTGAAATAACCGAAACTTGATTCCAAAGGAGTGTACATATTTGCCCCTTTTAAATCAACTGTCCGCTGATAACTGTTCTGTTCTTCACTTTTGTACCAGATTATATTGCGACCTGAATATTCACAGGACCAATCGATATATACGATAAAATCATTCCATCTGTCTTTTGCAAGATCGGCAATATGATACTGATATGCATAATCATCGTTATTAATACGATAAACGAATTCTTCCCTTTTGATGCCTATAAAACAATCAGGGCCTTTACCTGTATGCTTCCATTGAAAAATGATGTCTTCATTACCCTCATCATTCTGCCAATCAGCTGGAATAAATATGCTGAATCCATAATAAAAAGCATCACCTTCATTATAACGACAACCAATTATATTAATTGCTGATGTTTCCGCTCTAGTACCACCTTCAACCATGCCGTCAGTATCATAAAGTTCATAACGAATTGAATAAGACCCTACCCGCTCATAAGATGAAGAAACTGTACATGAGTATTCTTCATATCCCTGTACAATCAATTCAGTTTCTCCGTCATTTGATGTTCCTGTTTCATATGTAATATTTAAAATCCTTTCTGTAATTGTTGCCTGAGGCATGTTAAAAGATTCAGGTTTTCCAGAAGAATTATCAATAACAGGAAAATTGCAGTTATTTAAAATTATAATTAAAATACAGAGTAAAAACAGCATCTTCACTCTAAAAATTTAACACATAAGCATTGCTGTTTCATAAATTTTACAAAATTCTGAAATATTTCATGACTTGGTGAGCATATAAAAATGTAATATATAATGAGAAAACATTCTATTTAACCAATTTTAAAACCGGCCGGATCATCACTGCCAATAATATTATCCAGATAAGGATAAAAACCAATGCGGCAAACCAGTTTTTCTTTAACAGCAAAGGTACCTCTTCCGCCTTTCTTTTTGATTCCTCTAAGATTTCCGGAGGAATAAGTTTTATCGAGAGTGTAATTAATGCTGGTATAATCAATAGATCATCCATATATCCCAGTACTGGTATAAAATCAGGTATAAGGTCAATGGGACTTAAAGCATATCCTAAAGCTATAATAATGATAAATTTCGGCAGGATTTTAACCTCTGGATTTTGATAAGCATAATATAGGGCAGTGATCTCTTTTTTGAGTTTTTTCATTTTTATTGTAATATTGTCAAGCAGTTTCATTCGCCGTCTCCGTTTTTATTTGCGATTTAAACCTGCGCTGTCCGCATCTCATCGTTGTCTTTGTACCAAAAAAAGATGATCAGTATTGTGCCTTTAGTATAAACATTTATAAAAATAAATAATAATCAAGTTAATAAATAACAGCTTAAAAGTCAATTAATTTATAAAAAAAATTTATCATTTAATGTAAAAATCAATGTTTCAATTTAAACCGGTACAACAGGAAACCGGTCGATTCCGGACAGCCTTTGCACCAAAATAACACACTGTCTTAACAATTCTAAAAAAAACTCTCTGTTCTCTCTTTATCCTCTGTGGCAATTTTATTAAAAAAAAGACCAAAATAGAAATAAATCCCATCCGGTCTTTTTAAACAGATAATATGTTAAATTAACCCTTTTTAAATGTTATTACATGCTTACACCATCCCAGCCTGCTATACGGGCTAATATCCACCACATTGAATAGGCTTTTCTGTTGGCGGTTATATGCTGATCATTATGCTGTCCGCAGGCAACAGTGCCTCCCGGAGAACTCTTGTTATTGTACCAGTCAGTTCCTAAAGAATGTAAACCCTGCCAATCCCCATAAAAATATTGTGTTCCGGAAGATCCGTTCCAGACATTATAAGAAGCAGAATCACCATTATCTCCGGCATCCTCCCAGTAGTTATCGTCCATATCATGAGTATCAATGCTGTAATAGTCAAGACAGAAATATCCGTTTAAATTGCAGTAATCTATTATCAATTGAGCCTGATTTTTAGGATTACCGTCTCCTGTATTGTCATTAAGATTTGCATGACCTGTCATGAATATAAATGTTACCGGAGTTGTTCTTGTCTGACCGGGTTCTGTCCCTATTTTAGAACCGCCCGGACCGTATTCCCCTATCAAAGTACCCATAGCCGAAAGATATCCGCTTATATTATGACCTGCTATATTACACCATGACCACATCATTATATTTATAGATGCATTTACAGGATCATCAAGATAGAGCCTGACCTGATCTGTAAAACTGTTCCAGTTTGCATCTGCTGTGCTCAAGTCGGAAAAGCCTGCACCATATCCACCGACTGCATAATCATGAAAATCAAGCTTATCTGCAGTCGGATTGTTGTTTGTGATCCCAAAGAGTGTACTGTCTCCTGCTTTATAATCCTGAAGACCGAATAGTCCATAGGATACATGAGTACCATGAGATGTATGCTGATATGCAATGCGGAGATTCTGTCTTGCCCAGTTGATATAAGTTTCGGGTATTGATCTTAAGACACTCTCTTTTGCCATTCTAAAGTCTGCAACATATTCATTGGCAGACATCGAAGCATTGCTTGAGCTTGATTGAGATGAAGTCGAACTTACAGATGATGAGCTTGAGAATATTGATGAAGAGGTGCTGTTTGAATTATTTTCATCGTCATCAATTACATTTCCTATATTACATCCGAAAATAAGCAAAACAATCAAAAAAAATACAAAAAAAAGAAAATTTTTAAATTTCATTAAAAGCTCCTGAAAAAAATACTTATTTATTAATTATATAACTTTTTTTTAAAAATTAAATATACAATTTGGTATATTTTATATAAATTCAAAATCTTTTATTATTTATTATTACCTACCTTACTGTTATCAGAAAATCCACTATCGTATCGGGTTTTGCGGTAAAAGGGGTCTATCGTTATTGCCATTTAATCTGTATACTGCCAAAGAATATAAATACTCCTAATAAACAATATTTTACAAAAAATCTCTTTAAATTTATCAAATTTTTTGTCTTTTCAAATTTATTTTGAAATTTAACATTAAAAATTGTATATTTTTAAAGATATACTGAAAAATTATAGCATATTTAAATATAAATGGGATGGTTTTTAAAAAAAATAACTAACAATAGGTAAAATTGGTTTCTTTTATATACTGCCCGTTTATCATTTAACAATCATAAAAAGAGGTTACTTATGTGGCAGGAGGAAGCAAGAAGAGTTGCATTGGGCATCAGAAGAAAAGTATTTGAGCATTCCATAAAGAATAATGGCGGATATCTCTCTCAGGCATGCTCCTCTGCGGAAATCTTATCGGTTCTGTATGTTAAAGCCTTAAACATAGGCGACAGTATAGGACCTCCCATACCTCTTTCATTTGCCGGTACCCCGGGTAAAGATAATCCCAAAAGCTTTACAGGAGCATTGTATCACGGTGAAAAAAACAGCTATTATGACAGATTTATAATCAGCCCTGCCCAGTATGCATTGATTGTATATTCTGCTCTGATTGAAACAGGAAGGATGAGTGAAAAAGCCCTGTCGCATTACAACAAGGATGGATCAAGCGTTGAAATGATAGCAGCGGAACATTCTCCTGGCATGGAGGTGACAACAGGTTCACTGGGACAGGGATTGAGCCAGGCAGCAGGCATTGCATTGGGAAGAAAGCTCAAAAAAGATACCGGAAAGGTGTGGGTGTTTATATCCGATGGTGAGCTTCAGGAGGGGCAGACTTGGGAAGCTTTTAATCTCATCAGCCACTACAAGCTGAACAATTTAAAGATCATCATCGACAAAAACCGTCAGCAATGCGACGGGGAGATGGACTCTGTATTAAAAATAGAGCCTATAACAGAAAAAATAAAAACATTCGGACTTCAGGTTATAGATGTTGACGGGCATGACATAGAACAGATCAACAATGCCTGCACTGTAAATCCGATAAACAGCGGACTGGTGATAATCTGCAATACAATACCTTACAGGGGAATGTATTATTTAAAAAAATACAGTCCGAAGCTCCATTATATTAAATTTAAAGATGATCATGAAAAGAACGAATTGATCAAAGAAATAAAAAAAGATCTGTATGAGGACTGAAGATGAATTATGAAGAAAAACCCTATTCAAAGGCATTTATTGATTTTGCAAAGGATAAGCCTGAAGTCTTGTGTATCTCAGCTGACCTTACCGGTTCATGCGAGATAGACAAGTTCAGGGATCAGTATCCCGACAGATTTTTCTCTATGGGAATGGCTGAACAGAATATGATAAGCGTATGCGGAGGACTTGCGCTTGAGGGATTTAAGCCCTTTATACACACTTTTGCCGTTTTTTTATACAGAAGAGCAATTGACCAGATAATCTGTTCAATTGCTTATTCGAACAGAAATGTCAGGTTGATGGGTTTTCTGCCCGGGTTGACGACTCCAGGAGGTATAACGCATCAGGCAATAGAAGATATCGCTGTCTTCAGAAGCATCCCGAACATGACTGTTTTAGAAACTGGTGATGCAACTGAGGTTGAAACAGTTTTAGAAACAGCAGACTCAATAAACGGTCCTGTCTATGTTAGAGTCTTAAGAGGAAATGTAATAAGACTTTTTAATACACCTTTCAAGTTTAACCAGATAAGAAAATTAAGCTCCGGTGAAGACATTGCAATAATATCATCAGGAATCACAACTGAAGAAGCAATGAAAGCTGTTAAAGTTTTAAATGACTTCGGAATTAAAATAACTTCGCTTCATGTATCAACTTTAAAACCGTTCAATAAAAAACAGCTTCTGGAAGAATTAAAAAACATAAGAAGCGGAATCATAACAGTAGAAAACCATACGATCATAGGCGGTTTGGGTTCAATAGTTTCTGAGATAATTGCAGAAGAAAATATTAATCTTCCATTAATAAGACTGGGATTAAAAGACACTTTTGCACACGGAGCCAGTTTAAAATATCTGATGAATGAATACCAAATCAATACTATGGCAATAGTGAAAGCCTGCGAAAAACTGCTTGACATAAGCACGAACATCGACAATGAAGATATAGACAATGTCGAGATAAATGATATGACTGTAAACTCGAACCCGGAGGATCTATGACCGATGAAAGGTTTGATGTTGTCTATCGGATAAAAGCGGATAAAAAGAAATCCTATGCCATTGCAAAAACAATTTGCTATGAACAGACAGTTGAACTGGATGAAGAGCTGATAACAGACAGGTTCATAAAGGATAATATTGTCGGTAAAATAACGGATTTCAACAGAATCAATGAAGATGTTTATCAGGCTTCTATAAGCTACCCTTCTGAAAACTCCTCTTATGAACTTACTCAATTTTTAAATGTAATGTTCGGGAACACAAGCATAAAAAAAAACATTAAAGTAATGGATTTTAAATTAAGCCCTGCTCTTGTATCAAAATTCAAAGGCCCCAAATTCGGTGCAAGCGGAATCAGAAGCTTAATCGGCATAAAAGATAAGCCGCTTTTAGCTGCAGCATTAAAGCCCATGGGAAAATCTGTAAAAGAACTTGCAGAGATTGCTTACAGTTTTGCTCTGGGCGGAATCGACATTGTAAAAGATGATCACGGATTGACAGATCAGTTATACTGTCCTTTCAATGACAGGGTTAAATCATGTGCTGTAGCAGTGGAAAAGGCAAACCTGAAAACAGGACATAAAACGATCTATGTTCCCAATATAACTGGTCCCTTTGATGAAATTTTTAAAAGATTGACTTTTGCACAAAAATGGGGAGCAAAAGGAGTGATGATCTCGCCGGGCTTAACAGGTTTTGACATTATAAGATCAATATCACAAAACGAAGAGATAGATCTGCCGGTTATCACACATCCGTCCCTTCTCGGACCTTATATTTTAAACAGTAATTCGGGTTTTTCACATGGACTTTTATTTGCAAAACTCCAGAGACTCTCCGGTGCCGATGCAGTCATTTATCCCAACTTTAACGGACGGTTCGGATTTACAAAAAAGCAGTGCAGAGAAATCGCTTCATCATGCACTGATGACTTTTATAATATGAAAACTATTTTCCCCATGCCAGGCGGCGGCATAAAAAAAAAGAACATCAAGGAGATGATCGATCTTTATGAAAATGATGTGATCTATCTGGTCGGCGGCAGCCTTTATGCTGAAGGCAGGGATCTAGAAAAAAACGTCAAAACATTTTTAAGACTGCTAAATAGAATTTAATCATAAAGTGAACAATTTAATATAAAAGCTTAACTAAAAAAATCTCATTTTGGGGACAGAGCTTCAAGGAATTGTCAGTTTCTGCAGCGATTTTTTTTGGCGCTCTTACAGTTGACCGGAAAAAGCCGGTTTTCATTATTATTTTAAACCTGTATTTATATGTCTTTTATTTTAAAAAAGACCCAAGACCGTATTGATTAAAAACTTTAAAAATTCTTTTTAACATTAAACCTGAAAAACATGGATCAATATTTCATGGAGAACGGTAAAACTATTCAAGCCTTTTTGTTTTAGCATCTCTTCCAATATCAAATCAAATTCAGCTACTCTCTGATGATCAAGGCTTGCACCTATTCCTCTGCATGATCTCATTCTTCCTCTCCATGTTTCTTGTGTAAACTCAACGGGAACAATGAACTTCTGAAAGGTGAACATTGAAAAATCTCTCAGGTTGTTGTATGTTTTACCACTGCGGTTTTCCTTATAATTTGCACCTTTCCATGAAGGATTAAATTGAAGTATCAGCTTTTCAGTCATTGCTGCTATCTCATCTTCATAAGGCAGCCAGCTTAAATGCATCAGCAAAAGTTTTCCTTTTGGTATAAGCCATTTCATTAACTTAGTAATCGTTTGTACAGGATCAAAATATATCCATGACTGTCCGGATGATGCCATGTCAAACGATCCTTCATTAAATTCGCAATCCTCGATTTTTGATGCAATATATTTTATATCAAGTTTTTCTTTTTTGCTCAACTCAACTGCTTTTCTTATCTGATCAACAGAAACATCAACACCAGTTACTACAGCACCATTCTTAGCAAATGCCCTTGCTAAAACACCGGTTCCTGTACCCAGATCAATGATTTTTTGTTTGTTTTTCCCGATCCCAATGTTAAAAAGAAAATCATAAACAAACTGCGGATATCCGGGTCTATATTTACCGTAATCATCCGAAGTATTGCCCCAGTCTATCTCATTATTTTCATCTATATGCTTTAATCTCATTTTTTTCCCTTGTAAAAAATTGCATTATAATCTGCTGACTTTTTCAATTCTATAAATACTTTAATTTAAAATATACAATGTTATTATCATAATTATTATCGAAATAAAAGGAATTATTCTGTGGATGTATAAAACCACGTTATTTGCATTTTTTAATGCGATAATTAATCCTCCGCTTGCCATTGATATGATGAACAAAAGTCCGGACAGAACTATCAATAAAACACTGCTTGTGCCGGCATCATTCATTTTAAGTGAACTAATAATTATCATGACAAATGATATACCGAATATCAATGCCGAAATCTTATGAATGTTTGTAAGCAGAGAATTATAAGGCATCCCTTTTATTGTCAATATTATACCCGACAGTATGTTTAAAGTAATAAAGATTACCGTTATAACAAATTTATAATTTAAAAAACCCATAATTTTAACTTCTTTGAAATTAATATATATATACCGGCTTGTTAATTATAAAAAAAAATAATTTCTGCTGATATAGTTTACAAGTTTAAAAATAATAAAAAGTTTTCTAAATGTCAATTTCTTTATATATAATCAAATAGGACGGATGTCGAATAATAAAAAAGTATGAAATGAAATCATTAAAACTCTGTGTTCCTAAATAGCCTTAAGTGGTAAAAATTCCTGCAGTATTATCGATATTATAAAAAGTAATAAAATTAAACCTCCAACTTTACAGGTATAAAAACCTGATTGAAAAGCGGTCGCTTCCGGATTGACAATACGCTAAAAAAACCGTTGAATCAAAAGCAATGAGTTGAGCAAATTCCATGGCTCATTGATCACACTTTTGTAAGCAGAACCTTATTATTGTCAAAATGAAGCTTTAATTTCGCAGGTGAACCGATCTTTTTCCAGAATTTATGGTTCATTATAATCTCGCCGTGATTGCAATTGTTGCTCAGCACAAGATTTGCAATTATATAATCTGTTTCGGCATTATTAAAAACCTCAATTGCCGAATTTACAAAAAGCTTTACATTATGAGAAGTATTCATCAACCCTACTTCAAATCCTTCATTGGGATGTATCATTATCTCATCTTTTATATAAAGATTTGTTTTAACATTTAAAGGATAAGTTGATTTCATAAAATACTCCAGTTTATTTAATTTTTTTCTTATATTGTATCAATTCATAGATCTTAGATGAAAGAGAGGTCAAAATGTTAATTATTTCAAGATCATTGATCGAATATAATCCCTCCTTGTTTTCCGTTAAATTCAATACAGCAACTACATTCTTTATCCCGAATATAGGCATGGAAACAAATGATTTGGTCTTATATTTATCTTTATTCTTGAAATCAAAATCTTCATAATTTTCCACATTCGTTACAAAGATCCTTTTATTTTCACTTGCAACCTTTCCCGATATCCCCTGACCCAAAGGTATTTTAACTTCACCGAACTTTTTCAACTCTTCTTCGTTCCATCCTATGGTTTTAAAAATGTATAGCTGTTTCTCCTTATTTACGATCATTATGGAACCTCTTTTCGAATTTGACAATGAAACGCCCCAGAAAATAATCCTGTCAAAAAGCTCAGAAATGGTTGCCGATTGAATAATATCCTTTACCATATGGGAAAAATTCTGAAGAATTGATTCTATTGTTTTTTCCAATGCTGTTTCATAATTAACCTTGTCCATCTTTTCAAGATCTTCATCAATGATCTCGGTATATTTCTTTATTGCAGTAAGCTTTTTATCAATGCTGTCCACCAGTTTGTTGTAAGACTCTGCAAGCTTCTCCTTATTATCCTGCTCCACCGAATAGTCATCAATATCTATGGCGGTCAGTTGACTGCTTTCATTTTTTAAACTTATGATTATTTTTATTATTATTAAAGCGACCAAAACCAGAAAAACGGTCAATATTACCAGATATATCACCGCTATATATTTGGGCAAAAAGGTAAAATCAAGGATTTTTATATTTTTAACATACTTTGAATTGAAATAATTCAAGAAACCTATAAAATATAATATTCCAAATATCAGTATTATCAAAAATATCATAATCAAAACAAAAAACAGGTTCTTTCTATTCACGATATTCTCCCTAAAATTCTTGACAAGCCGCCCCTGTCAATAAACTTGACATTAGGATATAAATGTATAACTTTAAAAGCTTGAGGACTGAATGCCGAAGAAGCCATAAAAATCCCGTACTTATAATTTCCCTCTTCCATCCATTCCACAAACCTGCTTACCGACAGCTCAGGCACCATGTCTTTATATCTTCTCACTGTAATCAAATAATCAACTTTATTTTTTATGTTCTTTATATTGTAGCTGTGAAAATTGATGGCATTACCGTCAATATATTCGTCATCGCCTGTGAATTTGGGTTCACTTTTTATATAAAAACCTATTGATCTGATCAATTTTCTCGATAGATCTTTAAACTGCTTGGATGTCATTGAATTAAAGTTGCTAACGGACAATATATTGTACACAGTGCTTTTACTCATTGTATTTGATTCTGCAGGTTCCCCGCTTATGACATTGGAATATCTCTCGGCTTTTCTTTCAACCAAATTTATATTGAATCTGTTCTTTGAATATAAAATGCCCCTTCTCAATATTGTAGTTAATGGATTTTCATTTATAAAGTTTGCAAGTCCGTCAGGCATTTTTTCCCCATTCTTTTTGCTTGTATTTATTATCCTTATGAGTTTTTCAACATCCTTATACTTATAATCCATCATCTTTACTTTATAAAACTTTTCCAAAGCCTTGTCATACTGTCCGTTTTTAAGTAGTAAAACACCTTCATTATACAATGACTTTTTATTTAAATTCTTTTCAGTCAGCAATTCAGAATAAACCTGGGATTTCTCAAAATTAATAACAGCTTCATCAATAAGTCCTTTTTCCTTATATGATAAAGCTATGTAGTGATGAGAATCAGAAAGAAGATTATTGTCATTAGGTCTTAATTTCAATACCTGCGGAAAATGCTGAAGCGCCAGATTATATTTTTTCTGGGTAAAATATATCACACCCAGATAATAATTTACCTTACCGTGGTCAAAAAACCTCAGCCTTGCGGTTTTTTCAAAAAATTGAAGAGCTTTTTCAGAATCACCGAAGTCTAAAAAAGCCCTTGCCATATAATAATTAAGTTCGGGATCATTGGGATTGCTTTTCAAACATTTTTCAAATAATCTTATTGCTTTACCGGTCATTGCCTGTCCTGCATATAATTTGCCTAATTCAAACAGGACCCAAGTGTCATCAGGATTAAATTTTAATAGTTCAACGAAACTGAAAAAAGCTTCCTTTTCCTTATTCAATCTTAAATAACATTCGGCAATTAATTTATTTATAGCGTAAACCGATACATTACTGGGCCCCTGTCCTGTCTGCTGAAGCACATTTAACTCTTTTAAAGCCCTTGTATAATTATTGATCTTCATGCATACATTAGCAATTTTCCATCTTAATTCGGGAACTGAAAAACCGTTCTGCAAAAGATAGTCATAAGTACTTAATGCATCATAATATTTGCCGCTTGCTTCAAGCCTTATTCCCTCTTTAAGCTTAAGATTGTTCCCTGAAAACAATCTTAAAAACATTAAGAAAATCAAAAATAAAATAATTAAAACAACAACTACGACAAAAATAACCATTTTATTTATACCTTACTTTTAAAAACAATTTATAAACCAGCAATGAACTTTCCCTGCTTTCCAGTTTTAAATAATATCTGCCTCTGGACATATTATTGATCAGGACCTGTTCACCTTCATCCTTTTTATTCCTATTTTCGGATTTTAACAATTTAAAATCATTATCATATAATTCAATTTTCGGGTCTAATCCCCTTATACTTGAAAGATCAATATTTACACTTATTGCATTTTTATATAAGTCGAATTTATAACAATCGGTATCCTTATCAGGAAAGAACAGTCCCTGTATCTCAGTTGCATCGATGAGTTCTGTTGCAGTTTCATAAGTATCATTGAATTCTCTTTCATAATATAATTCCCTGTCCTGCTCCCTTGATGGCAGTGATTTGATTTCAAACTGGTAAGAAGGATTTTTTAATTCATAATCCTTAATATTTGCCTGAACTTTAATATAATATTCACCTTTCTCATTGCTCAAAAACGGAAAAACTTCCCTGCCTCCCCATGAAGAGTTGTTTATGTATTTCATCTGATTGTCTATATTGTTTATTATTGTAAAGTTTATATCAATACCTGCCAATGTATTAATTTCAAGAGAAAAATCCCTGTATTTGCTGTCATCAAATACTATTTTATAAAAATCTATATCTTCTCTGGGTGAAATTAATCCCTTAAAAATCTGATCGACTTTAATAAAAACTGCATTCTCCTTTTTGTTATTCGGTTCGATTTCTTTATTATCTTCAATCACATTTGGCATGAAATCAATAAAATATGGAACTTTTTCATTATAGCCCAGTTTTGATTCTATTTTGAATAACAAATATTCATTGTCAGGATAATATTCCCAGAGTTTTTCTGCTTCACCTCTGAGTTTATTATCAATTATATAAAGTATCCTTCCGTCTGCGGAAAAAAAAGTCAATTTACTGTCTATCCCTGGTACAGCAGTCTGAATAATCTTATAGGAAACATATAAATTATTAAAATATACCATATAATAATCTATATCCCTTGCTTTACCTTTATCATTAAAAAAACCGATAATCGGTTCTGAAGCATTCACAATATTAGCATCCCTTCTGTTGTCATTGTCTTCCGCATCATTAATTTTATCTATATCATAAGGTTTGAACTGCTGTTTAAAAGAATTAAAGCAATTTAAAATTAAAATTAAAAATATAATCAATAACAAACTTTTGTTTTCAGTCATAATCTTAGCCTTGATATTTAAAAATTAAAATCCGAATGGATATAACATTTTTCAGGCAGCGGTCCGTCATTCCAGAAATAAAAATCAATTTTTTCAGGACATCCCTTTACAGCCTGAAGTCCTGTACTTCTGCAGATAGTTACAAGCTTCATATTGTCAGGTTTTGGTATCGGATCTGATATATTCGTTGCAATTTTAGAATTATAATCGCACCAGATCAATGCAGCAGAGGATGATCCGGGCATCAGCATCGATTTGTTGTTGTCCAATCCAACCCATGAAGCGCTTACTTCCCTGTCGGTAAATCCTGCAAACCATGCATCTTTAAAATCCTGGCTTGTTCCTGATTTGCCGTATCCTAAAGCATTAAATCCGGTTACATAACTTGCCCACCATCCGGTGCCTCCGTCTTCAAAAGTGCCTCTTAAAACCTGAGCCATCTCATATGCGGCTTCGGGTCTGATCAGTTGTAAACTTTCTCTGTATTCCTTAGGATAAAGATTATTAAAATTAGGATTATTATCCCTTGTATAATCATAATATACATTGCCTTTTTTATCATATATTTTCTTTATTATAATCGGGTAGAGACTTTTGCCTCCCCTGCAGAACACCGAATAAGCTGCAGCCAATTCAAGTGTCGATAACTCACAGGTACCTAAAGCCAAAGATAAAACCTTAGGCACTCTTTTTTTATCTTTTTCAGAATATAAAAAAGCAGCTTTTTGTATAAAATCAACGACCTTATCCTTCTGTTCATCATTCATTTCATTGAAAACAGAAACCGAAACTGTATTCAACGAAGTTTTGACAGCATCATAAATCGTAACTATATTTCCATATTTATGGTTGATGTCATAATTTTTAGGTTCATATTTTTTATTATTTACAATATATGTTTTAATTTCATCCTTAAATTTACTGAACGGATGAAAATCATTGTCTCCGATTTTGCCTTCATTGAAACCCATTGCATAAATAAAAGGCTTTACGCTGGAGCCTATGGGCCTGAAAGCATTAATTGCCCTGTTGAACTGATTTGCAAACGAATACTGAGATCCTCCTAGCAAAACAAGAACTTCTCCTGTTCTGTAATCAATACTGGCAAAGGAACTTTCCAGATCATAAATTTCCTCATCCGTTAAAACTTTATTTTTCAACCCGTCATTTATTTTTTTGATTTTTTCTTCAACATCTTTTATATAATTTCTTACTATTTTTTCAGCTAAAAGTTGTCTTTCAATATCAATTGTTGTCTCTACTATAAGCCCGCCTTGAGTTATTTTATCAAAGGGAAGCTCCTTTTCAAGAGTCTGTCTAATATATTCGGTTACATATCCGGATCTGTTAATCTGTGTTTTCCAGAAAGACTGATTGCCAACCGCACCTTTGCTGTCAAATCTTTTCCAAAATCGATTAAATTCAAGTTCACTCTCATCCTTTGATAAAAAACCTTCTTTAACAAATTGATTCAGGACCACCTTTTGTATGTTCATAGCATGGTCCCTGTTTTTTATCGGAGAATAAATCTCAGGAGCTCTGTTCATACCAATTAATAAAGCGGCTTCGGAAACAGTAAGTTCGCTTGCATCCTTACCGAAATAAAACTGGCTTGCATTGGCAATACCGTATATCCCGTGCCCCAAATAAATCGAGTTCAAATATATCTGAAGAATTTCGTTTTTATTAAACTTATTTTCTATTCCTATGGCGCAATATAATTCATATATCTTCCTTTTTATATTTCTTTTCTGTTTGGTAAATAATATTTTTGCAAGCTGCTGGGTTATAGTTGAACCACCGGGCGCTCTTCCAAAAGTTATGATATTTTTTATAACAGCAATTCCTGTCCTTACATAATTTATGCCGTGATGATTAAAAAAATGATTATCTTCAACTATAATAAAGCCTCTTGATACAAAAAAAGGAATTCTTCTTAAAGGGATTAACATGTGTTTTTCAGGGGAATATTTAGCAATGATCTTGCCAAACCTGTCATAAAAAAAGGACGACTGTCTGTCATCATCTTTTTTTAACTCATCTTGGAGTATAATATCAGTTTCATCATTGCTGTTTAAAGCATAAGAAAATAAATTTAATTTATTATATATGCTGTCAATGTTTTGAACAAATTCGAAAAATACAATAAGCATATAAAAACAGGTTATTATTATTAGCGATATTATAGAAATAATTAAAATCTTTAATATCTTTGCTGCCCTTTTTTTCAATTTCATAATTAATTTTTACCTTATTTTAAAATTTGATATATTTGTATATGCTTTATTTTTATAATATTTTTTCCCTTTTTTAATTTGAAAAATTATCATTTTACTATAATCTAAGAGTTTTCTATTTTAACTTTTAAAGAATATTTCTTTATATATTAAAATATTTATTATAACATAGTGAAAAAAATATGAAAATATAATTTATTAATATTAAATAATATTTTTTGAAATTTGATTAAATTAAGAGCATCAGTTATGTCTTTTACTGAAAAAGATTATTTAACTCTTTCTTATGAAAATAGAATTAAAAAATTAATTTTTGCCGTAAAGCAGCTATTTGTCAATGAAAAAGATGCTGATTATGTTTTATCAATAGCTGAATTGTTTAATAAACATGAAAAATTTAAAATTGAAATACCCCGTAATAATAATGAATGGCAGAGGTTATATGATGATTTATATTCAATATTATTAAAGGAAAATCCTTTTTTAGAAAAAGAACCTTTTGATCTGCAAAAAAAACAGATTTTTAATAAATTTAAAGTAAAAATATTATTTGAAAACATACGTTCTCCTTTCAATGTCGGCTCAATTATCAGATCCGGAGAAGCCTTCGGTATCGAAGAATTTTTAATCACAGGCATAACCTGTAAACCTGACAGTTCAAAGGTGAAAAAAACTTCCAGGGATGTTAAAATTAATTGGAATTATTATTCAAATCCTTCGGATATCATATTAAAATTAAAAAATGAAGGTCATAAAATTTATTCTATTGAAAAAACCTGTAATTCAGTACCTATAAATAAATATAAATTCGATTTTCCGTGTGTTATAATTTTCGGCAACGAGGAATTCGGAGTATCAAAGGAAATCCTGTTGATCTCAGATGGTATTTTTCATATAGAAATGTATGGACTAAAAAAATCTTTGAATGTTGCAGCTGCAGCCGGGATTGCTTTATATGAGATAACAAATCAAAGTAAATTGCAATCCGAAGAAATCAAATTTTGATTTCAAGCTCTGTTTTCCCGTCTGATGCGGGTGGACTGTTTTTTTTAGTGCGCTCTTACAGTTGACCGGAAAATGCAGGTTTTCTTACCTGTCACCACTACTTGTATTTTTGTTTTAAAAAAACCTGGCGTTGATTAATAATACCAAAGCCATAAAGCAAACTCAATCTATTTTTCATCTTTTATTGACAAATGGTGAAAAAAGAAATAAACTTTAAAAAAAATCGATTTTTTTTTAAAAACGCCAGTATGAATTTATATTCTTTTTTTTCTTTATTAATCTTTCTTATAAGCATATATTTTGCAATAGAAAGCATAAAAGATAATTACAAATCTTCAATTAACAAATCCTATGCAGTATTATTATGCATATATGCCATATGGTGCCTTTTGGTGGCATTAATGAATTCAACCTATTATAAATTTTATGCAATATTGTGGTATAAATTATCCGTAATCTCTGCGATCTTATGCATTCCGATGTATCTGATCTTTATAATATATCTGACAGATTTTAATTTTTTAAGAAAATATTCAGGGAATACTCCCATATTACTTTTACCGTCGATCATCATCTCTTATTTTGTTCTGGCAAATGATTTTGTTTTTGATGTTGTAAAACTTCCCAATACATGGTTTATTGTATTGGATCAACAAAATATCTGGACACATATATTTTATGCTCATCAATTTATTTATGGTTTATTTGCCTTATTACTGCTGATATTTTCAATAAAAAAAAATCAAAGTATAAGACAAAAAAAGATGCTTGAAACAATATTGACATTTTCCTTAATAACATACCTGTCCGGGGGTTATGTTATCACGCTTTTATATTTTTCTGTAGTAACTCCGTTACAAAATACAATACATTTCATATGCTTTATAATTTTTATCGGTATAAAAATTGCAATTACCAGATTCGGTTTAATGCGTATTACACCTAAAATAGCATTAAAAAATATATTAATGAACATAAATGATTTTATAATCCTTCTGGATCAAAACGGTAAAATTATTGAGGTAAATGAAGAATTGATTAATATATTAAAAGTTAAAAAAGAAAATATTAAAGCAAATAACATTGATCTGATATTAAATAATAAAAGAACAAATATTGAAGAAGTTATCAATAAAATCAAAATAAATAAAACGATAACAACGGAAGTTGAATTAATTAATAAATTCAATGAAAAAATACCAATTAATATATATGCGACAATACTTATAGACCGGTATAATGAAATAAACGGCTTTTTAATAGTAGGTCATGATATCAGGCAATCTCAGGAACTTGAACTTGAAAAATTTGAAAGAAAAATAACCGAAAATTCACTTTTTGAATCAGCTCTGCAGTACAAAACAACAATTGATGCAATGAGTGATTTTATCCATGTAATAGATAAAAATTATGTAATAACATTATGCAATAAAGCATTAATTGACTTTTTAGAAAAGATAAGAAAAGTTAAAAATCCGGTAATAGGAGAGAATTTATTTTCGGTTTTTCCCGAACTTGAAGATAATGTATTAAGCGAATATAAAAAGGTATTTGAAACAGGAGAAATGATAATATCAGAACATGAAATAAATTTCTCTAATAATATATTGCTGACAGAAACAAGAAAAATCCCTGTTAAAGAAAAAAACAAAGTAATCAAAATCGTAACAATAGTGAGAGACATAACAATAGAAAAGAAAAATGAAGAACATATAATACGATCCGCAAGGCTGGAATCACTGGGCATTCTTGCAGGCGGTATTGCTCATGATTTCAATAATATGCTGACAGGAATTTTAGGTAATATAAATCTAGCAAAAAACTTAATTGATAAAAATAATCCTATAAAGAATTTGCTGATTGACTCTGAAAAGGCAACATTCAGGGCTAAAGATCTTACCTTTCAGTTATTGACATTTTCAAAAGGCGGAGAACCTATAAAAAAACCAGGTTCCATTGTTGAATTAATTAAAGAAGCAAGCGAATTCATACTAAGGGGAAGCAATATAGAAACCTCATTCAATATTAATGAAAATATATTATTCGTTGAATTCGACCAGGGACAAATGATAAGTGTTTTTCATAATATAATCTTAAATGCAAGAGAATCAATGATTAATAAAAAATCAGGCAAAATAGTGATAACCGCCGAAAATTATGAATCATATGAAAATAATTTCTTCAATATACCTAAAGGGAAATATGTAAAAATCTCAATCAGTGATAATGGACCCGGCATTAAAAAGGAAAATCTTCAGAAAATATTTGACCCCTATTTCACTACAAAAGAAAAAGGCAATGGACTTGGGCTTGCAATATCATTCTCCATAATTAAAAAGCACGGCGGTTTTATTGATGTATCAAGCATCTTAAACAAAGGTTCTACTTTTTACATTTATTTACCGGCAACCAGCAAAATAATAAAATACAATCAAATCAGCCAAACAGAAAATATCCCATTAACCTATGATATTTTAATGATGGATGATGATGAAATGATCAGGAAAATTTCAAAAAAACTTTTAACTTACCTTGGATGTAATGTAACTTTTGCGGTAGATGGAAATGAGGCAATTTTAAAATACAAAAAATCATTGGATAACAATAATCCTTTCGACCTGGTTATACTTGATTTAACAGTTAAAGGGGGCATGGGAGGAAAAGAAACAATAGTCCATTTGTTAAAAATAAATAATAAAATAAATGCTATTGTTTGCAGCGGTTATTCAAATGATCCTGTGATATCCGATTATAAAAAATACGGCTTTAAAGGTGTAATCAACAAACCGTTTGATATTGAAGATTTAAAGAAAGAAATATTAAATGTAATGGAAATAAACAATTAATAAAAAAAGGACTAACCTGATTACCATAAATAATCAGATATAGTCCCTTAATTAAAAAAATATATTATTTTAAAAGGATCAATCAAGATATAGTAACACTATATCTTATGCTTAATTATAATTCTTTATTTTAAATAATAACATATAAAATATGATCAAAAAACTATAAAATATGATTATTTTTATGATAATTAAAAAAAAATATATAAAATCCAATCATGCTATATAAAATATAATCAAATCATATTTTATAAAAATTATAATAAAATCATAAAATTTTATTGTATTTATCAACATTAATAAGTATAATGTTTGAAAATCTATAACTCATGCTTTTAAAATAAATAATATAATTTTATGTATAATAATTTATTTAGTGATATTCAGATGTTTAAAATTATTCTTGACAATATAAAAGACGGAATAATAATTTTTGATTCAGATTTAAATCCGATATATATGAACCAGGCAACAATAGATTTAAGCGGTTATTCAAACCTGGAAGAGATCAATAAAATAAAAATTGATAATATAATCCATCCGTCAAATAAAAATGCATTAATTGAAATTGTTGATAAACTGAATAATCAAAATGATATATTTGAAAAAAATATTCTATTTTATAATAAAAAAAGAGAAATAACTCTTGCTAAAACAATCAGTAAAAAGATCAGCTTTATGGATAAAAGTTATACCATGCTTACATGGCATGATATAACAAAAGAAAAATACTTAGAATCAGAACTTATTAAATCAAAAAAAACTTCACAAAAACTTTTTGATCTTGTAGGATTAATAGTTATTGCCATAGATAAAAATCAAAATGTAACATTAATTAATAAAAAAGGCTGTGAAATATTGGGTTATGAAAGTGACCAAATAATCGGAAAAAACTGGTTTGATAATTTTATACCAAAAGAAAACCAAGATAAAGTTAAAAGAATCTTTAACTCATTGATGGAAGGAAAAATTGAGTCTGTAGAAAAACATCAAAATTTAATCATAACAAAGGAAAAATCTAAAAAATTAATATCATGGACAAATACCATAATAAAGGA
The DNA here is from genome assembly GCA_016935915.1 of Spirochaetota bacterium. Taxonomy (GTDB): domain Bacteria; phylum Spirochaetota; class GWE2-31-10; order GWE2-31-10; family JAFGQB01; genus JAFGQB01. Next base: position 10,453 of record JAFGQB010000024.1, on the reverse strand, counting down.
TGATGAGGGTAAAATCTTAGGTACCATGAGTTCCGGAGAAGATGTAACTGATGTAAAAAAACTGGAAACAGAAAGAGAAGATTTAATTATAAAATTAGCAAAGTCAAAAAAAGAAATTGAGGAATTCATATACAGCATAGGACATGATCTTAAATCACCGATAGTAAATATTCAGGGTTTTTCAAACGAATTAAATGAATCCATTAAAGAATTATTAAAATTCATCAATGAAAGTGAAATGAACAACAAATTAAAAAAACTCTTATTAGAAAAAATGAATAAAGAAATAGTTGAATGTCTCAATTTTATTACTATAAGCAGCAATAAAATGATTTTAATGATAAACGGATTATTAAAATTGTCAAAGATTGGTTTTATCAATTTAAATTTTAAAATGATAGATATGAACCAGTGCATAAAAGAAGTCTTGGATCTATTTAAATTTAAAATATCAGATAATAAAATCAATTTATCAGTTGATAATTTACCTGAATGTTACGGAGATGAAGCTTATATTAATCAGGCTATTTCAAATCTAATTGACAATTCCATAAAATATATACCGTCTGAAAGAAAAGGCGAAATAAAAATAAGCGGTCATAAAGAAAAAAATTTTTCTTTATACTTTATCGAAGACAATGGAATCGGCATTCCTGAAAATTTAAATGATAAAGTTTTTGATATTTTTTTCAGAACACGCCAGTCCAATATATTCGGAGAAGGATTGGGATTAACTATTGTAAAGAAAATTATTGAAATTCATAATGGAAAAATTAAATTTGAATCTGTTTTAAATAAAGGGACAAAATTTATTTTACAAATACCAAATAAAATATTGATTTAAAAAAAGCATGGAGTAAATTATGGAAAAAATAAATATTGAAAAACAGGAAAAATTAAAAAAAATTATTCATGATCTTCATAAAGGCATCAGTGTCGAAAAAGTCAAAAATCAATTTAAAAAACTTATTAAAAATGTATCTGCCGAAGAAATCTCGGAAATGGAAATGTCTTTAATAAATGAAGGATTTAAACCTGAGGAGATACAGAAATTATGCAATGTTCATGTGTCAGTATTTGAAAAATCTTTATCAAAACAAAAAAAACCTTCAAAGATCGAAGGTCATCCCGTGCATACATATATGCTTGAAAATAAGGAAGCAAAAAAGATCATAAAAAAACTGAAATCATCCGCTAAATCTATCCAAAAAGGTAAAACTAACAGTAAAGAGTTGGATGATTTTAAAACAAATTTCGAAAATTTCAAAAAGATAAATTTCCATTACCAGAGAAAAGAAAATCAGCTTTTCCCATTTCTTGAAAAAAAAGGTTTTTCAGGACCAAGTAAAGTCATGTGGGGTAAACATGATGAAATCCGTACTTTAATAAAAAACACCGAGAATTTTTTAAATAAAAAACAATATAAAGAATTTTATTCCAGTTTTAAAGAACTTGCCTTCTCAATAAATAAAATGATCTTTATGGAAGAAAGAATATTATTCCCGACATCATTATCAAAACTTAATGAAACAGACTGGGCAAGAATAAAACTTGGTGAATCCGATATCGGATATTCATGGATCAAACCATCAGACTTATGGGATGCCAATATGATTAAAAAATTACAGGGCAGCAATATACACGAAGATAAAAAAGAAGAAAATACACATGAAAAAAATTCACTGAGTCTTGAAGAAGGAAAAATCAGTTTAGAAATATTAAATTTAATATTGAAAAACCTGCCATTTGATATTTCCTATGTTGATGAAAATGATACTGTAAGATACTATTCCGCAAATGCAGAAAGGATATTCCCCAGAAGCCCGGGAGTTATCGGCAGACAGGTGCAGAACTGCCATCCCCACAAGAGCGTTCATATCGTCAATAAAATCATAGACAGTTTTAAAAAGAAGGAAAAAAAAGCAGCTGAATTCTGGATAAATATGCAGGGAAAATTAATTCATATAAGATATTTTCCAATATATGATAATATGGGTATATACAAAGGTATTATCGAACTGACTCAGGATGTGACCAATATAAAAAAACTGGAAGGTGAAAAAAGACTTCTGGAGTGGGAATGATTGTTTTTTTACATAGTTTTTTTTTGACGTTCTAAAGATGACTCAGAAGCTTTTGTTTTTCAAGTTATTTATGTTACCAAAAAAATTATATTTATAGATTATTATTTATTTGTAGGGACGCGATTAATCGCGTCCCTACTTAAAAAAAACGATGCTAAAACAGATACAGCGGATGTGAATCAGGATTTTTACCAAAGTAAGTTATATCATCGATTTTTTTAACTTTATCACCTTTTAAAATTGAATATAATGTTCTTTCTATACCAATTCCTCCGCCCATCGTATCAGGGAAAATATTCCTTCCTTTTTGATCCTTCATTGACACAAAATACAAAAACGGACCGTAACCGCCCAATTCTTCTATATTTTCTATATTATTGTTTTTTATCACAGGTTTTACAGAAAGCACTTTATTGTCAATTATTCTTTGTACAATCGGATCATAAAGCCATTCTCTGATAGCGCCGGATAATATTTCAATTGCATCGGAATGTTTACCTGTTTTTGCATTAATGCTTTTTGAAAGCATATCATAATTAAAGATGTTTTTTGAACTGATCTTCATGGAGTCAATCTTTGAACCGTCCTTTAATAAATAGGGATATATCAGGTCATAGTTTTCCCTTTTTAAACCCATAAGCCAGAAAAACTGCGACTTAGACTCTTCTCCGATTTTAATTTCATAATTTTTACTGCCGTGTTTTGCCATTGCTTCATCTTTATAAAAAGAAGGAAATGGTAATTTTGGAACTTCCAGAACAACATTTAAGTTTTTTAAATGCTCCTTATTCCTTTTATTAATTTCTTCAACTGCAAAAACAATCATTCTTTCAAAAAAATTCTTTATTTTATTGATATCCTCATTTAAAATATCCGAAACCATCGACTCTTTGCTGTAATAATCATCAATTGTTAAATTCCTGTTTCTTCTTAATTCCAGATCCATTTGTGAAAAATCAACTAGATATCTTCCTCTTTGAATATTGTTTGGACTTTCAAGTTCAAGACGTATATTGGGAGAATCAATAAAAACACCTTTTATGTTTGGATTTGAACAGGCTAAAAACTTGTTATATATCATGCTGTGTGTAGTTACATAAGTATGTCCTTTATATTTGATTACAGGCGTATGTTCAATATCATGCGCCAACGGATCAGTTAGAATGCTTAGCATAACTCTTTCAATGTTGATCAAACCTTCATTTACAAGAAATTGGTTCATGGAATTAACCAAAGAAGTCCTTATTTCCATTATTGATACCATTTCATCAGAAAGCCATTTTTTTGAATAAGTTTCATTTATAAATTCTTGTATTGACATTCCATTTTGTATCAAAGCCGCCTGAAAGTTACTTAAACTTTCTCCGATTTTCTTCATATTGTCTTCCATCTTAACTTCTCCTGAAAAATAATCTCACTAAGACACTCCAGAATAAAAATCAAGTTCTTAATTCTTTATTTTTATTAATTATTTGTGTTCCTAATATGATCGATTTAAAATATTTTTGATAAGCCGACTTCTAAAAAATCCAATCAATTTTATCAATATTTGACCTTAACAATATCAGCTTAAATTTATTTTAAATTTTATTATGATTATCATAATTTATTATTTAAGTCAAATAATTGAATGATTAAATTATGGAAATTTTAAAGCTTTCGTTGATCATATTTAACATAATCTTGGCAATTAAATATTTTATAAAAGTAAAAAATATTGACATTTTATATATTTTTAATTTAAAGTTATATAAATTTAGATGTATTTTAAATTTAAGTTATACAATTCATCTAAATTTAGATGAATTGTAATAATTTTTATAAAAATTATAGTTTAAAATTTACAATAAATTTTAAAATTTGAAATTTTTTTAATTTTATGCTATAATTAATATATAAGGAGGAACTTTATGGACATAGAATCAGTAAGCTCTACATATATTCCGCCGCCGGCTCCAGAAACAGCAGCACCAGTATCTGCACCACCTCCTTTAGAAGAAATACCGGTAAGTGATACAAATATCGTGCAAAGCACCATTGATATAATTGCTTAGCACTTTATTTAGATGGAACTACTCTGTGTTGAGTCAAAAGTATCTGGGATGAAAAATCAAAAAGTTCCATTTCATTTTTTTCAGCTAATTCAGGATAAAAAAAACGAACTATTTCCAATAGATTAGGATACAGTTGAAGACCAAATCTTAAAAAATATTTTTCTATTAATTCTATTAATATTTTCGAATTTGTAAGATAAGTAACTTTACTATAGCTTATACCTAATTCATTCCATATCCTTAATAATGACCATACATTTTGAAAATTCAATAAACTTTCATTAATATCAGAAAAAATATATACAATGCCTCTTAATCTCTTTATTTTATCTTTTAAATAATTCATAAACATCAGTTTCAAACCTCCGAGCTTTTCCCTCAAAATAAATCCGGAAATATCAATCACCAATATGTCTTTATTTTCATAAAAATCAATAATATAATTTTTTGGATTTTTCTTATTTGGAATATTTGTTCTGTCATTTAATTTTTCATTGAATATATTTATTGCATTTAAAATTTTTTCAGGAACAAATTCAAAAATTATTTCAATGACATTGAGATTATATAATAAATCTATGATAACAAAACGGTCTTTTTCGCACACTGCCATTACGGGTACTCCGGAACCGTAAATATTATTTATCTCTTTTAATTCATCTTCAGCAGAATGAATTTCTGCCCTGATAAAAATCAAAATTATATCAAACTTATCCTTGTTCGTTGCGATTCTGATTTCTGACTCATTTTTCCCGTCTTTTTGGGGCGCGGTATCATCTCTTTTTTCAGCCTGAAAATCATGCATCAAATAAGTTTCATGCCTGTTTTCATAAAAAAAAGAATAATAAAATGGACATAATTTTTTATCGCCTGCCAATAATATTTTAATAATTGACTCCAATTAATAATAAATTATAATTTTAAATTTAATTTCATATAAACATCATCAGCTTTAATATTAATTAATATTAAAATTTTTATTATTATAAGTAAATAGTTTTAAAATTTTTTTAAAAAAGCTGAAATTTTTAAAATCATTAATAATTTGAAATTTATAAATATGCTTATTATGTTTTTTAGAGTAAATAGTAGTTTATTCTGAATTTTTTTAACAGAATGCTTAATAAATTTAGTAATATTTTAAATTCTATTTTTTGTAAACAAATCTTCTGAAAAAATAAAATAAAGTTGATTTTTTTTTTACTTATTTTATAAAAAAATTAATCTACAAAATTTATAGAAAAACTATATAATCTTGTTAATATATTATAAAAAAAAAAATAAAATATCAAAATTATAATGAAATGCTGCTATTTTTTTAAAAAAGTTTAAATAAGTACATATCTGTTGACTAATATTGAAAAATTTATTATTTTAAATTTACAAAAAATAAAATAAACAATGTTAATATTGTAGTATTTTAAATTATTTATTTGTAATCTTAAGGTTTTGCTTTAAGATTTTCATTAATATTTTTTAGTTTGTAGGAATTGATGAAGGAAAGAACTCTAATTATACTTAAGCCATGCTGTATTCAAAGATGCTTATCAGGTGAGGTAATCAGCAGATTTGAAAAAAAGGGGATGAAAATTATCGGCATCAAAATGGCTCATCTGTCAAAAGAACAAGCAGAATACCATTATAATGAACATAAAGGCAAATCTTTTTTTAATTTTCAAGTAAGACATATTACGTCAAATCCTGTAATATTAATGGTCCTTGAAGGAGACAATGTTATAAAATTGGCAAGAAATTTAACAGGTGCAACTAATGTTGATGAAGCACTGCCTGGTACTATAAGAGGTGATTTTGTTCTGCATACACCGATAAATATAGTACATTCATCGGACAGTATAATAAATGCAAATAAAGAAATTAATCATTTTTTTAAGGAAGATGAAATATTCAGCTATGAAAAAGCTTTAGATAATTGGATTTAAAATAATTTAATTTTAAATATTTTTATTTATATATTTGTACTTCAAAAAATAAAAATGCCATAAAAGATAAATTATGGCAAAATTTGATTCCAACTGTTTAAGATTTAAATAATCAGAAGTACATTATTATTTATGATATGGACAGAAAAAATAAAATAAATTATTATGAACTTGAAGAAATTTTCAAAGCAATAGTCAATTCCAGTGATGGATTTATTTATGTTTGTTCAAAAGATCACATAATTGAATATATGAGCCCAAAATTAATTGACAGAATCGGATATGACGGTACAGGAAAGCCTTGTTATAAAGTTTTACATGAACTTGAAGATATCTGCCCATGGTGTAAAGACACAAAAGTTTTTGAGGGAGAAACTCAATACTGGGAAATAAAAAGCCCAAAAGACAATAAATGGTATAAAGTATTAAATTCGCCGATTTATCATAAAGATGGTTCTTTTTCAAAACTAATGATTATTAATGACATAACAGAAAAGAAAAAAGAAAATGCTGCAGATGAAAAAAATGACAGATTAAAATTATTATCATTAATGGCAAGCGGCATGGCTCATGATTTCAATAATTTGTTAACAGGAATATTAGGATATATATCATTATTAAAACTTCCGGTAGTTTCTTTTGATGATTTTAAAAAATATATTGAAAACGCAGAAGAGGGATGTAAAAAAGCCAGGCGTCTTGTTAATCAATTGCTTGCATTCTCAAAAGGTATGCCCTTAACAAAAGAAAAAGTGAATTTGAAAATATTAATTGAAGAAATAACAAATTTTATACTTAGCGGCAAACCTTATAATTGTGACATAACCTCACCTGACGACCTATGGGAAATTTTTGCCGATAAAATACAGATCGAACAGATATTACAGAATTTGATCATAAATGCAGTTCAGGCAATGCCGAGAGGCGGAAATATTGTAATAACTTTGGAAAATATTCAAATAACAAATTATTATGAACTTAATGCCAATCCAGGAAATTATGTGAGGCTTACCTTTAAAGATTTTGGTAAAGGCATATCGAAATCAGTTCTTGAAAGAATTTTTGATCCTTTTTTTACAACAAAAAAAGACGGAAGCGGACTTGGATTAGCCATCATACAGGAAATAGTAAAAAAACATGACGGTATTATCAAAGTTGAATCCGAACTGAACAAAGGAACGCAATTCATAATATATCTTCCCATAAGCATACAGTCAAACACCCTTATCCTCGAAGATTTCCTTCCTGAAAACACAAAAACAACTAAAATTTTGATAATGGACGATGACCCTATGATATTGTCTTTATGCAAAGAAATGATAATGAAAATGGGGCATAAAACAGAAACCGCCAAAGACGGAAAGAAAGCAGAGGAATTAATAAAATCCGCTATTGAAAAAAAAGATCCTTTTGAAATATTAATTACGGATATGATAGTTGTTGACGGCATCGGAGGTGTTGAACTTATAAAAAAAGCAAAGCAAATCGCTCCGGACATAAAAATTATTATAGCCAGTGCATATTGCGAAGATTTTAACAATGATGATAATCTAAGAGGAAAAGTGAATATCTTTCTTAAAAAGCCTTATACTTTTGACGAGCTGAAAAAAGCTGTAAACAACTTATTATAGCTTGCTTTTTTTTAAATCTCATCAACATTTAAAATATCATTTTCATTAAGTGTATTTAATATTTCTTCAGATAAAGGTGTAATCCCGGCTATACGGTTCGCCTGCTTCTCCAAAATCCTTTCATACAAATTCCTGACCAATCTTCCATTGCCGAAAGTTCTGTCACGGTTATCATAAAGCAATTGAAAAAGTCTTATTAATTTATTTTTAGCATTATTCTCCAATTTAAATTGTGAATTATCACAGAGAATTTTAAAAATTTCAAATAATTCCTTAGGCGTATAATGATCAAAGTAAAAATATCTGTTAAATCTTGATTTTAATCCCGGATTTGATTCAATAAAAACTTTCATTTCATCCGGGTATCCCGCAGTAATAACGATCAATCTGTCCCTGTAATCTTCCATTCTTTTTAAAATAATATTAATTGCTTCCTGACCGAAATCATTGGTACTTTCCTTCGGTTTTAACGCATACGCTTCATCTATAAACAAAATACCATCTAATGCTTTGTTTAAAAGCTCATCTGTTTTAATAGCTGTTTGACCTACATATCCTGCTACAAGACCTGCTCTGTCTGTTTCAATTATTTGACCTTGAGTTAAAATACCGAGACATTTAAATACTTTACCCAGAAGTCTAGCAATAGTTGTTTTACCTGTCCCCGGAGGTCCGTAAAAAACAGAATGAAGGGAAACCCTGGTCACCGGCAGCTTTCTTTCTTCTCTTGCTTTTTGCACCTTTATTAAATTTATCAAAGTTTTTATCTGGTCCTTAATTTTTTTCATTCCTATTAATTTATCTATATCCTTCATGACCTCATCAAGTGTAATTTCCTTAACTTCAGCTTTTTCAACAAGCTTTTCTTTTTTAGCCTCTTCTTTTTTAACCTCTTTGATTTTTTCATTCTGCTCTTTTTTTACTTTTTCTCTGTAAATAATTTCAAATATCTTTTTTAATCTTGATTCTTCTTGAGGATTGATGCTGCCGTCCGCTTTAATGATGCATTGCGAATAATTATAATAAACCGATCTGATCTTATCATAATTCAATTTAAGTTCTTTTTCATCAAATTGCCTGATAGTTTCAACAGATAAGAGTGAAATACTTTCAAAATTTTCACCAATTTTTTCAAGTTTAGGATTAATTTTGTCCCAGTTTTTCAGTATATCCGCAGGAGCGTTTTGCGCTGTTTTTGCGAAATTATCATCGATAAGCGGCATCAAAACAGATACTGCGAAAAACTTTTCTTCATCCAATATACAGTCATTAGTCAAACTTAATTTGGTCAAAATACAAAGATCATCAATGATCAAATCCTTGATCAATCCATAATCAGTAATTATTTCTTTCAATGAATTATTAATTTTAACGGCTTCACTGAACAGGAAATTAAAATTTTCACTGTCTGACTTTTTGTTTATTTTATGAGGACTTTCTTCAATTATTATCTGATCTCTATCCATTTCTTTAATATTTGATAAAACAATAAAATCATTTATAAATTTATTTACATTTTCTTCTTTGTTTACAGAATCAAACGAAAATACCTTTTTATTATATCTGATAAACATTGTTATGAAAGCAAATGATTTTTCCTGATCTATCGAAAACACTTCATCCAATTTTAAAATCAGTTTGTCCCTGAATGTATTTTCGCCGGAAATAAAAATTATCCTTTTATCAGTCAATAAAAGTATTCCATGAATATTCAGTTTAAAACTATTGTCATTATCTCCCTTATAAATTCCTTCCAGAAGATTAATAATTTTTTCATTTTTTTCAACGCAGTTTAAAACAGCTTTGATAATAAATTTTTTATTTGAAACCGTTATCCATGAAGCAAAATTATTTAACTGATCGACAATCTCCTTTTTTTCCAAATTAATTCCCTATTTAAAATAATTTATGCTGTTTTCAAAAATTTTTAAACCTTTTATTTCATTGTCAAACTTGCCCTCTGTCCATCTCGGATGGTTTTCTTTAAAAATATAAGCTTCGGGATGAGGCATTAAACCCAAAACATTGCCTTTAGGATTTAAAATACCTGCAATATTATCATAAGACCCGTTTGGATTAAAGGGGTAATCAACCCTGTCCGAATGAGGATTTATATATTTAAAAGCTATCTGATCATCATCATTTAATTTCTTTAAAACAGATTCATCTGCAGTAATGAATTTACCTTCACCATGTCTTGCAGGCAGATAAATCTCGTCAATATCTTTAAGCCAGGGAGAGTTTTTATTTACAGCTTTAAGATAAACCCATCTGTCTTCATAATGTGCGGAATCATTTTCAACAAGACTCGCGGTCTGTTTCTGATCAAAATCAAAATCAGGGACAAGTCCCAGTTTAACTATTATCTGAAAACCATTGCAGATGCCTATCACAAGAAAATCTTTTTCAATAAATTTTTTTAGTTTATCAATCAAATTATATTTAACGATATTTGCAAAAACTTTGCCTGATGCAATGTGGTCGCCGAAGGAAAAACCTCCAGGAAAAGCCATTATCTGGTAATTATCAATAATGCTTTTGTTTACAATTACATCTTCCAGATGAACAATATCAGGCTGACCTCCGGCTAATTCAAATGCCCATGAGAGCTCTTTTTCACAATTTATACCGTATCCTGTAAAAATTAAAACCTTAACTTTCAATTCTCTCTCCGCTTTTTTGTATTTGTTTGTATAATTATTAAAATTATTAAATTAGTCAATAAAATTTTATTAGAAATTTAT
>JAFGQB010000173.1 GCA_016935915.1 Spirochaetota bacterium | reverse complement strand
TTATTGGATTCCTTGTTACACTAATATAATAAACAGTAGCTACAACATCTTGAGGATATTTCACTTTTACTGTTATTTGATTTGTCCCATAATTTAAGCTAACAGGGTCAGATTGAGTATTATTTGCTACATTGAGATTGTTTATTTCAATAATTACTATATTATCAGAAACGAAAGGTGTAAATGCAATAGTTTTAATAAAATAATCAACTGTCATGCTGTAATTAAAGGTCTGCGGATTGAAAGCGGGGCTTAAGCTGCCTGATGATGAGGTAAGTCCGGATAATAAAACATTCGCTCTGGTAATATTCACATTATAGGTTGATTTATTTTTTTTATCATATGAGGTTACTTCAATATTTATTGTTGAAATACCTACATTCAAATAAATATTGTCTGATTGATTTCCTGATTTTATTGTGTCCCCATTTACTTTAATGGTTGCTCTGCTGTATTCTGCTGTAGGGGTAACTTTAACAGTAGTTAAACTGGAAACAACTGTGGCATTGTAAGTTTTTATTTCAGATGAAAATGAAGGATTAATAGTCACATCTGTAATTTCAAGATTTATTAATGCAGAGTTGTTTTTAAGTTCAAAATCTTCCTTTTCCTCTTCGAACTCGCCTGGAGAAAAAGTTTTCAAAAATTAACATGCAGAAATTATTGATAAAAATAAAAAGAAAATCAAGAATTTTTTTATAATTTTCATATAAATCTCCTACATAAATAATAAGATCGATAAAGTTAAATCCTTTGAATAATTAATATTTAGATATGCCCTTATGTCTGTTTTTTTGCCTTTATTGAAATAGTATGATCTTGGCTTTTTTATTATGAACATTGGGATTGATGCGCCAATCGCAGCTATGCCTGTGATTGCTATGCCCATGCCAGACCAGAAAATGCTCAATGTGATATTTCTCTGTTTAAGATATGCATCATAGTCATTGTAAATAAGCAGATTGTCCTTGTCTTTAACATAATAATCAACTATGGAAGCAGAAAATAAAGCGCTGCCTAATATCGTAAAAACCGCTCCGGGCACTGCCAATCCCACGCCGATTGGTTTAAAGCTGTTTATAAAATATTGAGGGTCATTTGCAAAGGTCAGATTGATTTCATGAATATCTTTTTTCAGTTCAAAATACTTTTCAATATCCGCAAATTTGAAATTTGTGACTTTTAGTTTATGTTCTCCGAAATTGATTTTTATTCTGTTCTCTTTTAATTGATTGGTAATATTGTCCCCGTCCAGATAAACAAGACTTTCCGGTTTTAAATTTTTTATTACAAGCTCTCCTGTTTTATATTTGGCTTTATAATCAATAGTATAATCATTATCTGTAATTTCAATATTAATAGGATTATCACTTGTATCCAGAAATTCATTGATTATGTAAACTTCCAATTTTCCTTTTTCAATCCTTTCGGGTTTGTTTATATTATAAGAGATTTTATTATTTCCTTTTACCAGTTCTATTTTTGTGTTTGAGGGCAGTAAATTTTTAAATTTAATAAGAAATGTTTTTTCCAGTGTATATTTTTTTTCGATCAACCTATCTTTTTTGATTTCTATTTCGTCCGTTATCATTTTATAATTTTCGTTTTTTAATTCAATTTTATGTTTACCAACAGGTATTTCCTGATTTAAGAACGGAGTTCTACCCATATCCTGACCGTCAATAAAAACCAAAGACTTGACAGGTTCAGTGTCTATAAATAATTTACCGACAAAAGGTCTTAAAACCGGATTAAATGTAAAAATATCATTTATATTCGGATTTATTTTGACTTTAATTTCATCAAAGCCTTCATTGGTTTGAACTCTTATGGAAGTTATATCTATTTTTGCTGATTTGATCAATAAGGGAGTATGACCGTAGAGTTCTCCGTTAAGATAAATATCTGCTGCTTCACTGTAATTAATGAATATATTCTGTCCGATTTCTATGATTTCACTTTTTTCATTTTTGATAACATTATATTTTCTAGTGTCAATTTTTGATGATTTGTATTTTGAAGCAGTTTTATTTAATGCCAGAACTTCAGTATATTTTTCTTCATTAAGCCAATCAGTCAGTTTATTGACTGGTATAGCAAAATGAATTCCTTGAGCATTAAGCATTGTTTTGGCATTGATTCCGATTACAAGCCCGCTATTGTTCAATAAAGGACCTCCGGAATTACCCGGATTTATGGCAGCGGTATGCTGTATCCCGTCTATCGAATCTCTGATACTTGAAACATTGCCCAGACTTACAGTGGCTCTCAATTCCTTTAAAAAAGATAACCTGCTTTGAATAGGTTATCCTATTGCAATAACCTGATCCGCAATATTAAGGTTTTCAATATTACCTAACGGAAGAAAATTAAATTTTCCTCCTTCGATTTTCATTAAGGCTAAATCAAAACTGCTGTTAGTTTTTATAATTTCTGCTATATAATTGTCCTTATTTTCAGCAATGACCCTGTAAAAATGTTCTGATTTTTCAGTCAGGTTTTTCAAATCATTGTATATTGAATTATATTTTGACTCAAATTCTTTTTCTGTCATTTTTTTGTTCAATTCAAACATTAAATAATTCAATATTTTTTTTCTTGCATTTTTCAGGTCTGTTTTATCAATGACATGATTGTTTGTTATTATGTAACCAGTATTTGTTATAAAAAAGCCAGTTCCGCTGGAAATTAAAATATATTCATTTATAAATTTAACATTGTATTTTGATTCCAGGTCTTTGAATATTTCAATGTTTTTAAAATCGGTTTCTTTAAAATATAATGATTGTTCAATATAAACTACCCCGGTTTCATATAATTTTACAATTTCACTTGAATTTTCTTTTTGCTGCGGATAAAAACTATTAATTAAAATTATATTTAAAAAAATAATAATTATATTTTTAAATTTGATCATTTTTACTCCTTGAAAAATAAATTTTTTTTAAAAAATTATTTCAACTCTAACTCTACAAAATCAAAATGAGACCATTTATTTTTTGTGTCAATGCTTTTAAAGAATTTTTTTAAATGTTCTAAATCACCTTCTCTTTTAAATGCGGGTATAAATTTGTCATTAGGCATCAATTTTACATAAACAAAGATTGTTTTTAATGTAGTTATTGTGTCTTTATGTATGCTGAATTTTATTCCTTGATCGCTTACTTTACCGTCACTGTCGATGCTATAGACTTTAAAATCAATAAAATAATAGAGAGTACTGTATTTTTCATAAAAGAAATCGAGCTTGCTTAATTTATATTGTCCTGGAGGAAGATTTAGAAGACAAAAATAACCTTTATCATATCTTACGGTTTTATACTTTTTTTTTGTTACTATATTTTCTACATAAACATCAATATCGTAATATTTGCCGGGGCTTAGATCAACCCATTCTTTATCCAGGTACATATAGATCTGACCGATAACAACACCGACATCCTTGTTTTTTTTTGGTCCGACCATTATATCGCTGTATAAATTAAAAACAAATAAAATTATGAAGATAACTACCATATGATTTTTTTTATTCATGAGAGAGCACCTTGTTACTTTTTTTGTATTTTGTGATTTTAATATTTATTATATATCAAAATTAGATGAAATACAATAAAAAAGTATCATAAATATTTGTATTTTTGATTTAATCGCCATTTTTTAAAATAATAAAGGTTAATAAAATTAAATGAGATTTTATTATTAAAAAATAATTTTTTATTTTTTAATTTCTTTGTTTGATTTTTTAATTTTTTATTATTATAATTTTTAAAAAAGGAGATAGTCATGAAAAAATTATTATTGCTTTTTTTCCCGATTTTTATTTTAATAAATACCGGTTTATATGCAAAAGATAAAACAATAATTGATGAGTGGAAAAAAGTTAAAGTTCCTAATGCTCCTGAATTAAAGGCTGTTAATGTTGATCCTGTTACTACGGCTTTTTTAGTGCTTGATATTCAGAAAAACAGCTGCAAATCTGATACCAGACCGCGATGCGTTGCATCGATTCCGAAGGTTGCGTCATTTTTAAAGATAGCCCGCGACAAAAAAATGCTTGTTGTGCATAGTTTAACAAGTTCTGCAAAGAGCGAGGACATAGTCAATGAATTAACTCCTTTGGCGACAGAAAATGTAGTCAGATCAAGTGTCGATAAATTTTACAAAACTGAACTGGAAAAAATTTTAACTGACAATGGCATTAAAACCGTTATTATTGCGGGTACAGTGGCGCATGGAGCTGTTCTTTACACAGCAACAGGAGCTTCACTTAGAGGATTGCAAGTTATAGTGCCTGTTGACGGGATGTCTGCTGATAATATTTATGCAGAACAATACACAGCATGGCATTTATTGAACAGTCCCGGAACCAGAAGGAATTCTACAATTACAAAATTCAGTCTGATAACTGTTCAGTAATTTTTTTATTATAAAACAGCGCTAAAGAAATTTAAAAATTATTTTTTGTTTTTTAGTGCTGTTTTTATTAGAAAAAAAGCAGCAATCAAGATATTTATGATAAGAGCCAATAAAGAAATAAAAATTCCGGTTTTTAATCTTTCAGGGAAAAATTCAAAAATTATTTCATGTCTGCCGGGTTTTAATAAAACACCCTGCTGGACATAGTTGACCTGAAAAAGTTTTTCTTTTTTACCATTGATCAATATTTTCCAGTCTGGATGAAAAGCTTCATTGCGTACCATTAATACTGGTTCATTGACTTCTGCCGTTAGTTTCAATTTATTATAAAATTTTTTATTGATATTTATTATTTTGTTTTTGTTCTGAATTTCTTCAAATTGTTCTCTTGAATGGACATTTAAATTTTTCAAGTCTTCTATATTCAATATTTTTTGTGTTTTCGTAGAAATTGAAATATCATCATCAGGTTTGATCATAGCAAAATTACTCAAATCTTCTTTAAATAAAAGTTCTTTCTGTATATTCATATCTGCTTTATAAATTATATTTTGAAAGTAAATATACGGCAGAGGTTTTTCTATGTCATGTATTTTTAATCCGGGACCGTCAAAATGTCTGAAATAAAAATCATAAAGCTCTTCGTTTAGATTTTCTAGATATTCTTTTTTTCGTATGAAATAATAGTCGATTCCTTCAATATTATAATTATAAAGTTTGTTTTCTTCCAGAAGATTATTATATGCGATTATGTGACCGACATTCATATTGCTCAATAAATGCTTTGGAAAACCGAAAGCAACTATCTGATAAGGAAAGTTGACGTAAAAGCTCTCAAGGATCTTTCTTATATTGGTTATTATGGGTTTTGAATCATACCCTGCTAGAGTCCTTCCGTTTATCATCCATGACATGCTGTCGATTATGGCAAGATCACTTGCCCATCTATATTCGCTTTTTTCGGCAAGTGTTTTCAACTCATTAATCTGACTGTAAAAAGGATTTTTACCTGGAAGGGTAAAATGAGGACGCTGCATGTTTTCATGCTTGTTTTTTTCCAATGGTCTGGGCATTACCATGTTTTTATAAAAAGTCTGGTATCCTATATAGAATGCTTCTAAAAATACCGCTGTTATCAAAGTATATTTAAATATATTAAAGTTTTTTTTCTTAAATGAGTAGATAAATATCAAGAGTGAAGATGCAATTATAAAATATAAAATTGGATTTGATAAGAACCATTTCCATTCTTTATATTTAAATAAAAATTTATAAGCCTGGCTGTCATAAGTGGGCACAGGAGCAAATAAATATATTATTATAAAAACTGCGATAAACCCTATATAATAAAATGTTAATATTGCATTGAATTTGTTTAAAAGTTCCTTATTGTTCTGTATATATTCGACAAAAAAGTCTATACCAAGGATTATTGAAATTATAGCAGCAAAATGATGCGCAAAATGAAAGTAAAAAGGATGGGGTATTAAAAAAATCCATGGGATAATCTTACATAAAATGAAATAAACAGGT
>JAFGQB010000004.1 GCA_016935915.1 Spirochaetota bacterium | reverse complement strand
GTAGGTCTATAAAGAGAGTAGATTCTTAATACTTCTTCGGGAATATCGATAAATTCATCCTTTGTGTTGACTTCCTGCATTATAAGGCTTTCAGAGAAAAGCTGAAGCATTACTTCAATGGGTACTGGTTGATTTGTAGCAGGGTCTATAAGAGGAGTCAAGGCTTTTGGGATATTATATAAAATATTTATCCATTTATTAGGCATTTTAGTCTGAGGTAATGTAAAAATTCTATTTTTTATCATTTTAAGCTCCTTTTTTATAATTAGTAGAAAAATTTTAAAATTAATACAAAATAAATTTAAATTTTATATCTGTCAAGTGTTTAATATAATTAAAAGTCATGTTTGTTAAAAGCCTGTATAATATTTAAAGGGCTTCGTTTTTTTTTGGCGCTTTGGCTTAAGGGTAAAGCCTACTATCAATTTATTTTAACATTATTTGTATTGCATAAATCGCTTCAGATAATGATTTAGCATAATCAAAAGTATATTATTTTACACCGGACCATGAATTTAAGTATTTTATCTCTTCTATTAATTTATTCTTAAAGGATTTCTTTTGCACTTTTTTAAGATCTGATATTATATCAAGGTAAGAATCAAGCCTTCCGATGGAACCCAATAAATCCGCTTTGAAGAGCTTTAATAGGTCAAGTCCTAGTTCATTATTGAAGAAGTTTGATTTTTCATTATCCGTAAAATTAAAAAAATAAGAGTTTACCATATGGTACTGGACTAAAAACTCCACATCTTTAATAAACTCTCTGTCATAACCTAAAGGGGAAAGTATACTTTTAACTTTTTTTGAACCGATCATCGAGTGTCCGTGAAATCCGTTGTTTTGTTTTGTTTCAAGTTTTCCTAAATCATGCATTAACAGACCGTAGGAGAGTCTTAAGCTGGGATTTTTAATGTTTTGAAAACAATGTATTGTATGATCAAAAACATCGCCTTCGGGATGTAGAAACCTGTCCTGTTTTATTCCTTTTAATAACTTTAAAAACGGAAAAATACTATCCAATAAACCTGTTTTGTTTAAAAAGATTAAAGAATTATAGGGGTTTTTACCTGTTAAAACCATTTCTATAAAAGGCAGTAAGCTTTTGATTTTTTCACTAAAATCTTTATTATCAGGTTTGTAATTGTCTTTGATTTCATAATCAGGATTGTTTTTCTCAATGTTTATATCCATTTCACTCAATATATATGAATAATCAATTATATTCTCCAAGGATAATATCCCCAGATATGATGATGAAAATTTTTTGTTTTTAATGCTGTTAATAAAATCATTATTAAGTATAAAGAATTTATCTTTTATAGGCTGATAAAAGAAATTAAAAAATATGTTTTTGTTTTTTCCATATACGGCTTTTAAGTATGAATAGTCGTCTTCAATGGGTATATCTTCAGTTAAAAATGTGATCAAAATATTATCATCAAAGACTGCATGGCAGTCAAAATCTAAAAATTTTGAAAATTTTATTTTATTTATATATTGGCTTATTTTTGCAATGTTTATATCGGTTAGTATTCTGTATAATTTGATCGGTGCTCTTCTGTATTTAAAATAGGCAGTTGAACCATAGAAAAAAATTTTTCCCGATTTTGACAGATTGTTTATTAAGTCCTTAATCCTATTATCAAATAGCATGGTATCAATCCGATCTTTATTTTCTATGATTATTGGGGTATTGTCCAATAATTTAATATATTAGATAATGTACATATAAGCAATTTAAATTTTTATTTTTTTACATTTATGTTAATTATAAAAAAAAAGAGGCTGTTTTTAATTTCTCATACCTGTATTAATGGGTATAAACTCCAGCACAAAAGTACACAAAGTGTTACAAAGTATAAATATTTTACCAAGAGAGATATAAAATTAAAAAGGATTTCTCTATTTGATTGAAATATAGAACATTTTACAGGTATAAAATCAAAATGAAAACCTTCCGTTTCCGGATGGATATGTCGCCATAAAAAAGCGGAGTAAATAATAAATTTATCTTGCATAATAAATAATAAAATATGATATTACGATAATTAAAAAAGGTTTATAAATGAAAAAAATCAGGAATTTATTATTTTTAATGTCTGTAATGTTATTTATATTGATCCACATCAATGCAAAAATAAGCCTTTACAATGATAAAAAAAATTCTGATAAAAAAAAGTATGCTAAAAGAATAAAATCGAATAAGAGCAGAGAAATTTCGATCTTATTGAAAAAACTTAAGAATGACAAAATTATCAATAGTAAAGATGAAAACTTATTATTGATCGGAAACAAAAACGGTTTGTATCTTTCGGATTTTAAAGATCGCCATTTCATTAATATATGGAAGGGGGGAGAGGTAAGAAAAATAATAAAGACCGGGTATGGATATTTCCTGCTGACATCAAAGGGAATAGTCTTCAGTGAAAACCTTAAGGATTTTAAGTTTAAAAACAAGGGTATTTATGAAAAGAATTTAATATCATACACAAATAATACAAAAAAGGTCATTAAAGTCGTTGAGGAGGTTAAAGATATAAAGATCGATATAAATAATAATTCAAATCTGGCTGCATGCAGTAAAAACTACATATATTATTCATTGAACAGGGGTGAACAATGGAAATGCTTAAAAAATCCGGCATGGGTGAGCGGATTAAAAAGCGTCAGTTTATATACGGACAGGGATATTTATATTGTAGTATCACATTCTGTAAAAGGACTTTTTATTAAAAATCTAAACAGAAGATCGGACTGGGTGAACTTAACAAATGCTGAAATATTTTCTAATACCGATGAGATATCTGATTTGATCATAACAAAAGAGAATAATAATCACTACCTTTATTGTTCTTTGAATTTCAATCCTGCCATCTACAGGATAAATTTGAGGACTTATAAATGGGAGAAGATCATGCATTTTAACGGCAGATTTGATCTTATCGAGGGTCTTTTTATTCACAATGATCTGATCTATTTTTCAACGATTAAGGGTATTATAAGGTTGAATTTGACAGGCAGCATCAGACATCATTATTTTGACTTGAACAATTTAGTTAATTATTTTACATATTTTAAAAAGGAAAAAATAGAATCATTGTTTTTATCACAAGGCAATACTACGCATTTAAATCTCAATAATCTCTGGCTTATCAGAAAGGACAGGGAAAATAAAGGAGCTGTCAGCCAATATAAGGGAATTTATATAAATACTGATAATCTTTTAAAAGACCATAATATTGATAAATATATAAAACTACTTAAAGATCTTAAATTGAACATGATAGTTACGGATATGAAGGATGATTTCGGGAATTTGCGGTTTGAACCAAAAGGTGAATATCTTAAAAAATTCAATTTTACAAAAAGAGTGATAAATATCGATAAATTGATTAAAAAATGCAGGGAAAACAATATTTATCTTGCTGCAAGGATCGTTTTATTTAAGGACAGATGTCTTTATAAACACAATAACAATGAATTCGCTTTAAAGGACATATATACAAAACAGGGCTGGATGCCTTATGTCAAAAATGGTGACGGCAGTTATAATTATAAGGATGAATACTGGGTTGATCCGTTTTCCGAAAAGGTCTGGGAGTATAATATAGAAGTATCAAAGGAACTGATCAGTAGAGGCTTTAATGAGATACAGTTTGATTATATAAGGTTTCCCACGGACGGTGATAATATCGGAGAGTATTACAGTGAATACCGAACTGAAGGAATGAACAAAGAGTCGGCAATAGAATCATTTTTGAATTTTGCCAAAGAGAATATAACTGTGCCGATTTCGGTGGATATCTATGGAGCCAACGGCTGGTACAGATCAGGCTGTGTTACTGGTCAGGATGTTGATATGATTAAAAACTATGTTGATATCATCTGTCCCATGTACTATCCTTCACATTTTAAGGATGATTTTTTAAACTATCATCCTTTTGATTTGAGACCTTACAGAATTTATTTTTACGGTTCATTGAGAAATTACTATATTGCAGAATCTCAACTGATCGTAAGACCGTGGATCCAGGCGTTCAAACTGAACGTGAAATATGACAATCAGTTTTTCAGTGAAAATTATATCTTAAACCAGATTAAAGGTTGCGAGGACAGCATCAATCAGGGTTATGCTTTCTGGAATGCAAGCGGAAATTATAAATATATAAAGTTTTTAAAAGACTTGAACAAAGAGATGTGATGTTAAGAAGCAATGCTCTGTCCCAGTGTTTTTAAATTCTTCTTTTTTTGGCGCAAGGACTGCCGAAAAAAACATTATTCCAAAATGTTTATATACTTTTATAATAGTTTTTTTATTTAAAATACGGATTAAATATTGAAATGATAAATATAAAAATATAAAAAATAAAACTAATGTTATAGTTAATGATCAAATCAATTTATAAAGTGACAAAATCACGATTTTTTAGTATAAAATTTTTAAAAAAAAGGCGTTTTTAATGAGCAAAATTGAAGAGTGTTTAAACGGGAAAAAGCTTTATGGCGATGATTTCAGCTTTGAGGAAATAAAAAAATGGTATGAAGAGGAAAAAGAGGGTTATGCTGAACTGGGTTCAAAGGAATATGATAAATATAATTATCATTATCATGAGCTGAACAAGGAATTAGGATTTAAATATATTCTGAAAACCAAGACCGCAGTCTTTGATAATGTTCTGGG
>JAFGQB010000172.1 GCA_016935915.1 Spirochaetota bacterium | reverse complement strand
TTATTGCTTTTATTATGAAAAATTTATAATATAATAAAAAGGAGGAAGTCAGACATGATTAAAAAAACATCTATGGTAATCATATTCTTAATTGCAATATCTTTTTTTATCTCATCTCAGTCAGGCGATCAGGATACGTATTCGACAATGAATATAATGATAGGTAAAATTTATTTTACCACATACGGATTAATAGTGGAGTATTCCTCAGGAGGTAAGATAAGAGAGGCTTATTTACCCAATAAATTTTTTAATGAAGGTATTGCAATAAAAATTCCAGATGATAATTCCAATACTACACCTCAAATGAATATTATTTTTAAAAATAAAGAACAGCTTAAGGTTAAAATATATATGCCGACATTACCCATTGGATATAAATATCCATTATTAGAATATGTTAGCAAAGAAATAATAGATAATTTTAACAAACAGGAAAAGTTAAATATTGTATTATTTGATTCATCTAATCAGAAATAAATTTAAATTTCATTTATGCCGTAACAATTTTTAGGCATATCATGATAATTTAAACTTTGATATAAATTAAAAAAAAATATTATTTATCTTTGATTTAAGGAGCAAGGATGCTCCTTGTTTTTTTTAAAAGTTAAAATTTGGATAAATAAATGAAATTAGGTATAGTTGGTTTGCCCAATGTCGGGAAAAGCACGCTTTTTAATGCTTTGACAAAATTAAAAGTACATTCTGAAAATTATCCCTTTTGTACAATTGATCCCAATTATGGAACCGTAGCTGTTCCAGATGAAAGATTAATTGAATTGAAGAAGATCTATGAAGAAAAAAAATTAATTACAGCATTTATTGATTTTGTCGATATAGCAGGACTTGTTAAGGGAGCAAGCAGAGGAGAAGGTTTAGGTAATAAATTTTTAGCACACATTAGAGAAGTTGATGCGATCGTTCATATTGTAAGATGTTTTGAAAACAAGGATATTTTACATGTAGACGGGAATATAGATCCTATCAGGGACATAGAAACTGTTAATACTGAACTTATTTTATCGGATATAGATACTTTGCAAAAAAAGATCGAAAAAACGGAAAAAAGCTTCAGAATATCTACGGATAAGAAGATAAAAGAAGATCTTGACTTGCTTAATAATTTGCTCAACCATCTATCAGAAGGCAAACTTGCAAAATCATTTCAGACAGGTGAAGAACACAGGAAACTAATAAATGATATCTTTTTATTAACAGACAAGCCTTTAATATATATTGCAAATATATCCGAGGATATGATTGGAAAAGTTATTTCTGGAAATGTCATTTATAAAAAAATCAATGAAATTGCAGAAAAGGAGCATTCAGAAGTAATAGATTTGTGTGTAAAAATTGAAGACGAGATTGCACATTTGGATGAAAATGAAAAACAGGAATATCTGCAGGTTTTAGGCATTAATGAATCAGGTCTTATAAAATTGATAAAAAAATCTTATAAATTATTAGGATTATTCAGTTTTATAACAATCGGGGATAAAGAAATAAGAGCATGGACGATTCCTTATGGCACAAAGGCACCGCAGGCGGCCGGCAGGATACATACTGACTTTGAAAAGGGTTTTATAAAAGCAGAGGTTGTAAATTATAATGATCTGATTAAACTGGGTTCAATGCAAGCGGTAAAGGAAGCGGGGAAATTACGTATTGAAGGAAAAGAATATGTGATCCAGGAAAATGACATTGTACTATTTAGATTTAATGTATAAAAAAATGACCCTGAGACGAGTCGAACGTCCGACCAAAAGTTTAGGAAACTTCTGCTCTATCCACTGAGCTACAGGGCCTTTTTGTATAAATATCACTTTTTGAAATTTGAGTCAATAAGAACTATATAGTAAAATAAACAAATTCTAAAATTACTACACGGAAAACATAGTTTTTTCTTAAGATAGGATCGTTTATAATTTATTCAACATCTAATTCTTTTAGTAATTTTAAGACAGAATGATGGTTATTCACAAAATATTTGGCTGCACTTTTTCTATAACCTACAACAATTGAAAATGAGTTGACCGGCAGCACTTTAAACATATCTTCATCTGTTACATCATCACCTATTGCAAGTATAAAATCATGAAAAGGAAGACTTACTACAGTAAGTGCCGCAGTTCCCTTATTTATATCTTTATTTCTAACTTCAATTACATTATTACCCTGTAAAATTTGTATATCGATGTTTGATGTAAACCTGATTAAATTATCAAATAATTCTTTTGCTCTTGTTTGTGCAAGATCTTTATCACCCTCGGCGGTTTTATAATGCCAGGAAATTGAATATTCCTTTTCTTCAATAAAAGAACCGGGAACTCGGTCCTGATGATGCTGAAGAATGGTCAGGATTTTTTCCTTCCAGCTTATATCAATGGATTTTGAGAATTTCCATTTGTCCTGATTGGGCATTTTAATTAATGCGCCATGCTCTGCTATCAATCCTAGCGATGATTCAGTAAACCATTTATCAAGTGTAATCCTGTCTCTGTCACTTATTATAAAGACTAAAGTATTGCTGCAAGATGAAATTCGTTTTAACAGTTTTATCAGGTTTTTATCAGGAACAGCCTTTTCTAAATAATCTGAATATGGAACAAGAGTACCATCATAATCCAATAATATCAATCTGTTTTTTGCATTTATAAATGATGTTTTTATTTTTGTTTTT
>JAFGQB010000171.1 GCA_016935915.1 Spirochaetota bacterium | reverse complement strand
GGCTTATTCCTATTTTTTTATTCGGGAAAATGAATAGTCCGAGATTCAGTGTTAAAGGAAAGAAAAATGATTCTTTATTTGTCATTTCATTGGAAGCAAACCCTATTGAAACTGTATTCAGCCTTTCTTCTTTTTTTTCATCATAAAATAAATCTTCACTGCTTGACCCTAGAGGCGGATAAATATTAAAACCTGCGGAAAACCCGATAATCTTGTCCATAGGGAAATAGATAAAATTGAAACCTGTTCCAAAAAAGAGCATATTTATTCTAACATCAGACTCATTATCATTATAATCACTGAAAAATTTTCTTATGTTGTTAAAATAAAGGTCAAATGACCATTGAAAATAGAATTTTTTAAATAATCCGTATGATACGGCTATAGAAGGATTTATAAAAAGAGAAAACACTAAAATATCTTCAACATAAAATGGAATCATAAAGTTGAATCCGAACCCAATGAATGATTTTTTTGTTTTTGTTTCCCAGTAAAAGAAAGGTGAAAAGTTGGAACTTATATTGAATCTGGACTGGTTATCTTTATATGTCGTAATATTTTTAAGATCTTCTTCGTTTTGTATCGATCCGCCGAATGATATGTTTGGTCTGAAATTAAATCCTGTTTCAAAGGTAAATAAAAAACTGCTGTCCAGACTTATTAATTCTTTTATTCTCTTTCTTTTTTCGATCTGTATAATATCTTCTGCATACGGCTCGATTTCTGTTTCCATTTTTTTTGCAAGTATATCAGCAGCCTGATTTATCATGGAAATAATCTGAATGCCGGTTTTGCCGTCTGTACTATATGATATTTTTATTCTGTCCGTAATAACGTCAACAACGGTAAATGAAATTTTTATATTTTCATTTTCTGTATAATAAAAACCTTTGATGATAATATCATAGTTGTTTTTTAAGGCAAAGGAATAAGGTGTTTTATTGTCTGGTGTTTGATCTTTTGTTTTATTTAATACTTCATTAAAAAGTTCGGGCTTAAATTTCTTGATATTTGATATCTTGACCTTCAATGCATCATTGATATGATTAATGATGAAGTCGTCTTCATCATTGCTGCTTATATTTTCAAAATCTGTTATTAATATATTGATTACATCTTGTCCTGTTAAATTAAACAAAATGACAGCAGCAAATAATATTACAAACAGTTTTTTTTTCATAATAATTACAATCTCCTGTTATTTTTTTTCCAATCTCCAGCCGAAACCGATTAAAAATTTATTATTTAAGACAGGTCCTTGTTCCGTCATTGCTATTAGTTTGAAGTCAATCTCTATATCAAGATATAAATTTTTATAAATATAAAAAGTGGAAGTTTGGTTAATAACAATAGTTATATCTGAATCTGTAAAATCGTCATTATAAGGATTATTCAATATTATATATGTTCCTGCTCCGAAGCTTATGGAAAAACCGACCTGCCTTACAGGGAAAACTTCGAAGCATAAAAGCGTTATGCCCCACAAAAGATTCATGGGGTATAGACCTTTAAAGACATGCGAAAATTCTATATATGTGAAATTACTTATTCTTAAAAGATCACCGACAAAATATGCACCTAAGTCCCATATTGGGATCAATGAATCAAAAAGAAAAGCCCTCTCATCTATAAAAAAAGTAAAATTGGCTTTTCCTCCGATATAAAAGCTTTTAATTTTGCTTTTTAAATTAAATCCTAAATAAATTCCTTTGTGAAAATCTAAAGTACTGTTATGTTCACTGTCATAATCATTATAAATGAAAGAATAGGCGGTTTGTATTGGTAAACCGTTAAAACCTGTTGTTCCTCCCAGTATTAATTGCCTCTCTGGTGCATCCCTTAAAATTTTATATGATTCTGTTTTTTCTTTTTTTATGACATAGGGACTGACCGGTAGAAAATTATTTTTTATGGAAAAAATGATCTTATTGCTCAATTCATTTGACTTGATAAAAAAATCATTTTTTGCCATATCAATTTTTTCTGTATTAATTTCATTGTTGAATGTTTTAAAAAAATTCAGGTTTATTTCTATATTATTTCCTGTTTCATTTATAGTTGTATAAATTATTCCTCTAATATTTGAATTAAGATAAATTTTTTGAGCTTCCTCTTTTTTAATTTCATTTATATTAATGCTGTCTGTATTAAAATCTTTGATGAACCTGATGCTCTTTTCCGAATCAAGTATTTCACAATTTCTGAAAATTTCTTCATTTATATATTTTATATATCTGTTTTTTATTTGATTTTTAATAAAAATTACTCTCTGAGGAACTAAAATTTTTTCTTTTTTTGTCTGAGGATACAGTAAAATGAAATAATTAAGATATAAAATTAAAATAAAGATTTTTTTTGCCATATATTTGCCTTTGTTTTAAGTGAAGTTTATTAAATCCATTATATTTATATTTTAAGAAATCATGTTTAATAATTCAATCAAAAACTATTTTATAAGAAAATTGACAATATTCTATAAATAGTATATACTGTGAACGGTATATATTATTCATCTAAACATTGAGATAAATGGAGCAATTTATGAATGAAGCATGTTGTTCAAATTATTCTGGTTTGATTAGAAAACTAAATTTTAACTTTTTAGATTGGTTTAAATCAATTTATTGTCTGTTATTTGCTTTTAAAAAGAAATTTATCATTGATCCCGGGTTATATTATATCGGTGAAAAATATGATATTAATTTAAATTTGCTGGTAACATGCAATTATCATTTAACCGTGCATTTATTATGGAATATAGTAAGAAACAGGAATTTAAGATTACTTGTTATTGATACAAAAGGGATAAATGTCTGGTGTTCAAGCGGTAAGGGTCAATTCAGTTCAAATGAGATTTTAAAGCAGCTTAATAGATATGAACCTGAACAGCTTACAATCGGTAAAAAACTTGAAATAATTCTTCCAAAACTCTCAATGTCAGGAGTTTCATTGTCTGAATTAAGGAAAAACTTTATTATTCCCAAGATAGGTCCTATATATATGAGAGATATTCCTGATTATCTGGATAAAAAACCTTTAGAGGATAGAACCGAAGACAAGTTTGAGTTTAATTTTAAAGACAGATTATTTACTTTAATTCCCTCCCTTTTACAGTTTACCAAATACAGTTTATTTATGGCTGCTGCATTGTTTATATGGAATTATTTTTTTAAGACAAATATACATTATCAGGTTATACTTATAAGTATAATCATTGCTGTATTATACATTATCTTTTTTCCGATCCTGCCTACTAAAAATTTTTCAATAAAAGGATTATTTTTAGCTTTATTTCTGATTCTAACTGCTGTAATTTTATTAATTCTCTTTAAAATAAACTTGCCGATATTATCATCTGTATTTTATATTTTCTTTATTTCCGGTATTTCACTTTTTTTTGCTCTTTATTACACAGGATCCAGCGGTGTCAGTAATTATTCCCTGGTTAAAAAAGAGGTTATCAGATATTTACCACTTTCATTTTTATTGATCTTATCTTCATTTATAACAATAATAATTACAGGAGTAACAAAATGATACAAGTTGATATGGACAAATGTACAGGCTGTAGAGTCTGTTTTAATGTCTGTCCCCAGGATGTCATTAAAATGGAAAACAAAAAGGCATATATTGAAAATTATGTAAATTGCATGGAGTGCGGAGCCTGCGCATTAAACTGTGAGTATAATGCTATTAATTTAACGAAAGGAACGGGGTGCTTAGGTGCAATTATAAGAGAGGATATTTTAAAGATCAGACAGAAAGCAACAGGCTGCGGATGTGGTGATGATAAAAAGTTAACAGGCTGCTGCTAATAAAAGGAGGATTGTTTTGAATCAGAAAGATGATACTTATTACAATAATCTTGCTGATATTTTTCAGCTTTTTTCCAATCCAATCAGACTGAAAATCATTGATTATTTATTGAATAATTGTTGTTTAAAAGATAAATCAAGCTGCTGTGTTTGCGAAATCAATAAGGATGTAGAACTTCCTCAGCCTTATATTTCCAAACATCTGAGGATATTAAAGGATAAAGATATAATTAAGGATGAAAAAAAAGGTAATCACAGATATTATTATTTGAAAATAACAAAAGAGTTGTTGGATATTCAGGAATTTTTTAATAGGCTGCTGTTAAAATATAAGAATGATGATTTTTAAAAATAAATTTAATTTTTGATTAAGAGAGTTTAATTTTTTCCGAAAATATATTTAGATGACATATTGGGGGGCTGGTTAATTTATAAACTGGCTCTTTTTTTTTATAGGGAAATAATTTTTATATCTTATTTTTCAGGAGATATAAGTGATAGACAGATTATTGAGCAGTAATATACTTCAGGAAGCACAGGAACTTTTAAAAGTACAGAATAAGCATAACAATAAAAATGAATTCGGAATTTCATTTGATGAGATGTTTGCGGTAAAAAAAGAAAATAATATAATGGATCTAAAGAAAACAGATCATTCAGAGAGTTATAATGATGTTGAAATTCATTTATATTACAATGATGATATAAAGGAAAATAAAACAAATACAATCAGTGAGAAAAATAATGAAGAAAATAATTATTCAGATAAAGGAAAAATTGAATTATCAAATAAGGAAAAAGATAAAGCGGTAGTTTCAGAAAAAAAAGAATTAAAAGAAGCCGTTAACGGAAAAGAAAAAGAAATTAAAGAAACTCAGAATGATAAAAAAAATGAAACAGTTAATTTTTTACATTTTTACAGTTTAAAATTTAAGGAATTAAATGTTGATATCAGACAAAAAATTGACAATGTCATTAATAATTTTAAAAAGGGCAGGATTTCTGAAAATCTTGCAAACAGCATGATATTAAACATTTTGAAAAATTCAAAAACTGAAAATATCGATAAGATCAAAAACCTGAAGATCGTTTTTAAAGACATGTCCGCATCAAAAGATATCAATAAACAAAAACCGGACATTGTGAAAAATGATTTAAATAATGATCCAATAAAAAATACAAATAATGAAAAAAGCAATTTAATTTTAAATTCCGATAAAATTAAAAATAATAAAAAAGAACATCTTACTGATATTAAAAAGAATTTATTAAAAAACAGTGAAAATGAAAAAACAGAATCAAATGTTAAAAATATTAAAAATGACTTTGTTTTGAATGTTAATGGATTAAAAGCTAATGATAATATTGGTAGAAATAGGACCATAGAACCGCAAAAAGTCCTTGAACAGAACAGAGATTCAATGTTCAGTCAGATCGCAAAAAACACAAAAGTAATTTTGACCCAGGGGCAGACCACTTTTTCAACTATGATAAGACCTGAAAATTTCGGAAGAATTGATTTTAAATTTATAATAAAAGACGGTAAAGTGGACGGAAAAATGATCTTTCAGAATCAGGAAACAGCTGACTTTTTTAAGTCGAATATTCAGGAATTAAAAGCGGTCTTTCAGAAAGCAAATGTCGAGATGGGTAATGTTGACCTGATTATGGCAGGCACCAGATTTGCGGACAATCAGTCAGGGCAGAACAAAGAACATAACGAGAATTTTGATTCAGAAGATAATCAGTTGAAAATTAAAAATTCTTACAGTATGAATATAAATAGTTTTGAGGAAAATATTAATTTAAACAATTCAAATTATTCAAATATATCAGAATCTAAAGTCAATCTTGTAATTTAGAAGGGAGTAAAATTATGGAGAGCATTTCAAACAGTTTAAATACAAACAGCAATGATATTATGAATCAGCTTGCATATCAAAATCATGCTGAAAAGTTAAAGACAGAGAGGGAGATAGAATTCATAAACAAATCTTTGAAAAAAGATGGAAAAGAGCAGGTTAAAGAACTTGGAAAGGATGAATTTTTAAAACTTCTTATTACAGAACTTCAGCATCAAGACCCGACAAATCCTATGCAGGACAGGGAATTTATTGCGCAAATGGCTCAGTTTTCGAGTCTTGAGCAGATGCTGAATTTCAATAACAACATGTCAAAACTTTTGGATAAGGTTTCTTTCCAGTCAAGTTTTAATCT
Organism: Spirochaetota bacterium; assembly: GCA_016935915.1. Taxonomy (GTDB): domain Bacteria; phylum Spirochaetota; class GWE2-31-10; order GWE2-31-10; family JAFGQB01; genus JAFGQB01. The sequence goes on along the minus strand of JAFGQB010000171.1, from coordinate 18,418 downwards.
GTTGGGAATGAATGTGGAAATTGAAAGTGCAAATAATGTTGATGAAAATGGAAACTTAATGAGAGTCACAGGAAATGTTGAAGCAGTAATTAAAAACGGAGCGGAATCTTATGTAAGGATAAACGGAGAGGATTATCCTGTAAGCAGTATAGTTAAGGTTAGTCATTGATTTTTCAATTGCAGAACCATTGTTTTGTTCTGCAGTTGATTTTGTTAGATATATTTTTTATATAGGAGAATACTTTATGATGAGGTCATTATATGCCGGAGTCAGTGGTTTGCAGAATCATCAGACCAGAATGGATGTTATTGGCAACAATATATCAAATGTTAATACAACTGGTTTTAAAAAGGGAAGAGTGAATTTTCAGGATATGCTTTCCCAGACTATGAGCGGAGCTGCAAGACCGACTGAGGAGAAAGGTGGAGTTAATCCTAAACAGGTTGGTTTAGGCATGGTTATTGCAACCATAGATACCCTGCATACTCAAGGATCTTTGCAGTCAACCGGAGTTAATACTGACATGGCGATCACTGGTAACGGATTTTTTATATTAAAAGAGGGGGACAGAGCTTTTTATACCAGAGCAGGAGCCTTCAGTCTTGATAAGGACGGTCTTTTGGTAAATCCGGCAACAGGTCTAAAAGTCCAGGGATGGATGAGTCAGTTGGTAGGAGGAGAGTACTTAATACGTAATGCGGATGAACCGGATGATGTAATAATACCGTTATATTCCAAAGATCCGGCATTAGCAACAAGGAATATTGATTTTAAATGTAATTTAATGTCGGAAATGCCGGCATATCCTAACGGTATTGCTGATATTCCGGAACAGGAAAGAATTAAAAACACATGGACTTCATCAATTAATAGCTATGATTCCTTAGGTACGCAAATTGAAACAAGATTGACTTTTTATAAATCTGCAACCAATGAATGGAGAGCTCAGGTTCAACTCTTTCGAGATGATCCAGATAATCCCGGGATGAAAATAGAGATACCAAGAGAGCAGTTTAATATAAATGTGGATCCTGTTGGTGCAGCAGGTGCTGCAGGAGTAAACGGACAAAATGAATTCACTCTTAATTTTGATAATCTCGGCAGAATTATTTCTGTTACAGATCAGAGCAATGATGTTAGAAATCAGGGTGCTTTATTTGTGACATTAAACGTTACTTCTGAAGGACTCCAAACAGGTGCTGCTCCGCTTACACTGCAGATGAACTTAGGAGAATCAGGAAGAGTAAAAACTGATACAGGTGTGGGTGTTACACAGTTTTCATCGGGATTTACCACTAAACCTTTCAGACAGGATGGTTACGGTTTAGGGTATCTTGAAGGATTGAAGGTCGATGATACAGGCGGCATAACTGGTGTTTTTTCAAACGGGAATAACAGGCTTTTGGCACAGGTCGCTCTTGCTAATTTTGTCAATCCCGGAGGTCTTGAAAAATCAGGAGAAACCAATTTTGTTTTTTCTAATAACTCCGGTGAACCGGATATCGGTCCTGCAGGCAGTCAGGGTAAAGGCAAGATCATAGCAGGAACTCTTGAAATGAGCAATGTCGACCTGGCAGAGCAGTTTGTTGATATGATCGTGACACAAAGAGGTTTTCAGGCAAACTCAAAGACAATACAGACATCCGATCAGATGCTTCAGGAATTGATGACTCTAAAGAGATAATATAAAAAATGAAGTTAGATAGAAACTCCGGATTAGTATATAACTATTCCGGAGTATTAATTTTGGATAAATGATAGTTGATTAATAATTTAATTAGTGGTTAAATCTAACCTGGGGTAATTTTTTTTAATTAATCGATTGCCCCGGTTAGAATTTTTATAATAAATAAAAGGGTTATTTATGATTAAATTAACTAAATTAAATGGTGATACTTTTTATTTAAATCCGCATTTAATTGAGAGAATGGAAGAAAAACCCGATACTGTTATTACTATGGACTCGCAACTTCAATTTATAGTAAAAGAAAAAATTGAGGAAATAATAAAAAAAATCATTGACTATAGAAGCAAAATTAGTTTTTATGGAGCTCAGGAGTAATTTATGGATTTAACGGTATTAGGCGGTATTTTTGCCGGATTGTTTTTTTTACTTATATCGATTTTTGTTGGTAATTTTCCATTTTATATTTATTGGAGCGTTATAAGTATTTTTATTACAATATGTGGTTCATTTTCTGCTTTAACGGTTTCTATGCCCTGGGATGTAACAAGAAACATCGGTAAAGTTTTTAGAATTGCTTTAATGAATCAAAAATTAAATATAGACTCTTTGATACCTATGCTTGTCTCTTTTTCAGAAAAATCCAGGAGAGAAGGTTTGTTGTCGCTTGAAGATGATATTGAAAATATAGATGATCTTTTTTTAAAAACAGGACTTCAGCTTGTTGTTGACGGAACTGATCCTGATGTTATTAAAACTATTTTATATCATGAAATGGATCAGATAGATACAAGGCATTCAAGAGGCATTTTGTTTTTTCAGCAATGGGGCAAGCAGGCTCCTGCATGGGGTATGATCGGTACACTGTATGGTCTTGTCGGTATGCTTCAGTCATTGGGTGATCCGGCAAGTATAGGTGTAGGTATGGCTGCTGCTCTTATCACTACTTTTTATGGTGCAATAATGGCAAACCTTATTTTTATTCCGATCAGTGTAAAACTGGAAGACAGGCATACCAGTGAAATGCTAATAAAAGATATAATACTTGAAGGAATATTATCGATACAGACTGGTGACAATCCAAGGATAGTTGAACAGAAGCTTCTTGCCTTCCTTGATCCTAAGTTAAGGGATAAAGTAAGACAGACAGATTAGTATTTTTTTATATATATTTTTTGAGGTAATCTATGGCTGAGCATAGGAAAAAGAAAAAAAAAGATGATGGAACTCCAGATTGGATGTTAACCTACGGAGATATGAATACTCTTCTTTTAACCTTTTTTATTGCAATGTTGACTACAGCTGTAATTGACGGAAAAGAAATGCAGTTGATATTATCAGCATTTCAAGGTTCATTTGGCTTGATGCCAGGCGGAAAATCTTTAAGTTCAGGAATGTTAGCTGAATTGGGTAATACTGTAGAGTCCCTACCTTCTACGGATCAGGGAAGAAGTATGGCTAAAGCGGTGAAAGAAGCAGTGGCTTTATTTCATCCGGAGATCAGGGCAAGAAAGGTGGTGGTTGATCTTACCGAACGGGGATTAAAAGTCTCTTTATCCACTGATGCATATTTTAAAAAAGCCAGTGCGGAACTTGATATAGATACTGCCCGGCAGGTGCTGGAGAAAATCGCAGTCTTATTAATGTGGCAGGATTTAAAGGATAGAAATATAAGGATAGAGGGGCATACAGATTCTTCTCCAACTGATCCTGATGGACCATGGCCTACAAACTGGCATTTATCGGATGCCAGAGCTTTAAATGTTCTGGGATTTTTAATAGATTTTGGGGTTGATCCTCCGTCGAGATTATCTACGGCTGGATATGGGGAATATCAGCCGATACTGCCCAATGATTCGGAAGAGCATATGTCAAAGAATAGAAGAGTAGACATTATAATATTAAAGGAAAATTGATAAATTTTATTGAATTTAATAAAATTTAACAAAATTTTTTAAATTTTACTTGACTCCTAATTGAATTTTAAATATTATTAGAACAGGAGGGGAGAATTTATGTCTGATGATCAAAATATTCGTGATGATGATCTAGATATAGATGAGTCATCGGAAGAGTCCAAACCGCAAAAAAAAGGCGCATTCCTAAGCCCCTTAATTATCCGAATACTTATAATTCTCGCAGCAGTTTTAAGCATGTTTTTTGTTGCTGTAATCGTTTTTATTATTGGATCACAGATCATTAAGATACGATCTCCGGAAATAAGACCGGATGCATGGGATGAACAAATTTTAAAAACAAAACGCGAACAGCTCGAATATATGGATTTACAGGATCCTTTCAGACAACAGCTTTTAGACGGCAAAATGATACAGTTAAAAATTACATTGGGATACAAGTCAAAAAATAAAGCTCTTCAGCAGGAGTTGAGCCAGATTAAACCTGAGGTAAGAGATCTAATAATAAAACATTTATCGCACTTGAGTTCAGATTATTTTGTTGATGTGGAATCAGGCGGGAGTTCATTGGAAAAACTGGAAGAAGACTTCTTGAAACAGATAAACCGTATTTTAAATAACGGCAAGGTTGAAAGAATTCTCTTTCAGGAATATACATTGATGCAGTAATTTTATGCTAGAATATATTAGATTTATTTTACTGTTAAATTATATGGTGTTTAAATAACCATGTTTTTTTAAGTGCCATATAAGGACAGGAAATGGTTTTGTTGTTTCTGAAAACCTATTTGACAGGTTTTCAGAATTGCCTTATAATTAATATTGGGTAGTATTTATGACAGAAGTTTTGTCGCAGGAAGAAATCGATCAGTTGTTAACGGCAATATCTACAGGTGAAGTGGATGCCGAAGAGATGAATCAGAGCACTGATCAAAGAAAAATAAAAATTTACGACTTCAAAAGACCTGATAAATTTTCCAAGGATCAGATACGTACCATTTCAATGATCCATGAAACTTTTGCCAGATTAACAACCACGGGATTATCCGCTCAGTTAAGAGCAATGGCGCATGTTCATGTTGCATCTGTAGATCAGTTGACTTATGAAGAATTTATCAGATCAATTCCAAATCCTACTACATTAGCAGTTATTGATATGGAGCCGCTTAAAGGAAATGCAGTACTTGAAATAGACCCATCAATTACTTTTGCGATTATTGATAAATTGTTCGGAGGAAAAGGTGAAGGAGATTCCAAACTCCAGAGAGAACTCACGGAAATAGAGTCTGCTGTTATCGAAGGCGTAATAGTAAGAGTACTGGGCAATTTAAGGGAAGCTTGGTCAAATGTTATTGATTTAAGACCCAGATTGGGCAGGATCGAAGTTAATCCGCAATTTGCGCAAATAGTACCTCCTTCGGACATGGTCGTTCTTGTTACACTTGAAACAAAAATCGGTGAAGTTGAAGGTATGATGAATTTCTGTATCCCTTATATAACAATAGAACCGGTTATATCTAAATTATCAGGGCAATACTGGTACTCAAGTGTGAGAAAAGGAACTACCACTGAAAATTTAATGGTAATCAAAGAGAGATTAAATTCTGTTTTTGTTAATATAATTGTTGAAATAGGTATGATAGAAGTAAAGGTAAGGGATGTCCTTGCTTTAAAGATCGGTGATTTTATCAAGCTCGATAATGTAAAAATTACCGATAATTTCATTGTAAAAGTCGAAGATAAACATAAATTTGAATGCAGACCGGGCACAATCGGCAGCAAAATGGCTGTTCAGATAGTTAAATGCTTTGGTTTTGCTGATAATGAGACGATAAGTGAAATAGAAGGAGGAGAAATAAATGAGTGATGGTTCTTTGTCACAGGATGAAATAGATGCATTATTACAGGGTACTGATGACGTTGGTATGGATACAGGATTTGGCGGAACAACCTCGACTATGAGTCTTCAGGGAGATTCTGCCTTATCTCAGAATGAAATAAATGCATTTCAGGAATTATTAAACTCCTGCGCCAATAATGTAGGTGAAGCTTTAGGCGCAATGGTATCAAAAACAGTTAAGCTTTCAAATCCGAGGATAGAAATTGTCAATGTAAATGATTTGAAAAGCCAGATTCCTGATGATATTGTTGAAATTAAAATGGATTATGATACCGGAGCATTCGGTGAACATGAATATATTCTTGAACTTAATTTGGCAAGGGTTATTTCAGGGCTTATGATGGGGCAGGAATCCGCAGATCTAACCGATGCGTCATTAAGCGCAATAAGTGAAGCAATGAACACAATGTCCGGAAATGCTTCAACAACCATAGGCAACAGAATTAAAAAAGAGATCAGAACAGCACCTCCTCTTGCTGAAAAGAAGAAAAAAGGCAAATTATCTCTGCCGTCAGGACAGAGTTTTGTTAAAGTAATGTATAATATTACTCTGGACGGAACAAGCAGTACATTAATTGAAATTTTCAGTATCAATGTAGTTAAAGATATAACAGGACAGATGCTTCCTGCTTCTAATGAAATGTCAGGCTTTCAGCAGCAGCAGCCTATTATGATGGGACAACAGAAAATGAGTCCTTTAAATGTTTATCAGGGAAGGGGGCCGACTCAGGTGCAGAATGTACAATTTGGAAATTTTAATGAGATAGCTCAGGACAGTCAGGCAGGTAACATTAATCTTTTAATGGATGTTACAATGGATCTTACAGTAGAACTGGGACGGACAAAAAGATCCATAAAGTATATACTCGGAATGGGAGAGGGTACGGTTCTTGAACTTGATAAACTTGCAGGCGAACCTGTTGATATATTGGTAAACGGAAAATTAATAGCAAGGGGAGAAGTCGTTGTAATAGATGAAAATTTCGGAGTAAGAGTAACAGAAATAATCAGCCCTGCAGACAGACTTCAGGAATTAACCTAGAAGATATAATTTTTATTTAATAATTTGGGAGGGGTTTATTAAAGTTACATTCATTTCTAAAATAATAATAATAAATATTATCTTATTTATTTCTATTCAATTAATTAATCCTTTGGATAACACTGATGATGCGAAAAGTGAATATTTTAAAAAAGTACAAGAAACGATGAAAAAAGATCCTGCAATTGGAACTTTTAACAGTGAAAAAGACAATAAAAATATCAAGAGATTGAAAATCGATTATTTTTCCTATTTTAAAATAATTATTCTACTTGTTATAATCATATTTATTATTTATGCTTTATCATATTTGCTGAAGAGATTTTTAAGAATAAAAGGACAGATAGGAGAAGGAGCTTCAATAGTTATCAGTCATTCTTTAGGACCCGGCAAATGGCTTCAGGTTGTGAATGTTTTCGGAAAATATCTTGTACTCGGGATTACAAATGATAGAATAAATTTATTGACGGAGATCACGGATCAAAAAGAAATAGAAAGGATCGAAGTTAATTTGAATACAAAAAAAGCGGAAGACGGTTCAAGTTTTTTAGATATAATAAGCGATTTATTGAAAAATAAATTTAAAAAAGATAAAACACAAAATGATAAATTTGATTATGAATCGGATTCGGTGGATTTTTTGAAAAAACAAAGGGAGAGACTTGATAATTTAAGAGATGATTAAAACATCATTCATTGATTATTAGTATTTTAGTTTCTTCTATTGGGGAGGGGGAAATTGAAAAAGTTGTTTTTTTTGATAATATTAATAGTTTTAATATTGTCAAATTTAAATTTTATCTTTTCGCAGGAAAGGGTACAAATACCTATACCCAGAATAAATATCGATGTCGATGAAGCAAGATCTCCGAGAGATATTGCCCTGTCATTGCAGATTTTATTTCTTTTATCGATTTTAACATTGGCTCCTTCCATAGTAATACTCTTAACAGCATTTTTAAGGATAGCAATAGTATTTGATTTTATAAAGAGAGCATTGTCATTACAGCAAATGCCTCCAAATCAGGTTATGTTCGGACTTGCACTGTTTTTAACGTTTTTTATAATGTGGCCGACTTTTAATAAGATAAATCAGGAAGCTCTACAGCCTTTTATCAATCAGGAAAGACTACCTGTTGAACAGAGGATAACATTGGATCAATTTTTTGAAAGATCCATAAATCCTTTAAGGGATTTTATGTTCAAACAGACTGATGCAGCTTACATCGGCTTTTTTATGAATATGCGAGACCTTCCTGCGCCAAATGACTATAATGATGTACCTACATATATATTGATACCTGCTTTTGTTGTAAATGAACTTACTGTTGGATTTAAGATAGGCATGTTCCTTTTCCTGCCATTTATAGTAATTGATATGATAGTTGCATCTGTTTTAATGTCAATGGGTATGATAATGCTGCCGCCTGTTATGATTTCACTGCCTTTTAAGATAATATTGTTTGTTATTGTGGACGGATGGCAGATTTTGATTTATCAACTTTTCAGAAGTTTTGGATAAATTTATTAAATATGGAGCTTTATTATGGATCAAGCTTTATTGAGTGAAATAATGGTTAAAACAGTCAGGCTGATATTAATGTGCACATTACCGTTATTGGGTTCAGGTATGCTGATCGGATTGATTATTGCAATTTTTCAGGCAACAACTTCAATTCAGGAACAGACCCTGACTTTTGTTCCCAAAATTATTGTCATAATGATTGCATTGATTTTATTTGGTCCATGGATATTAAATACACTTATAGATTATACACTGCAGTTATTTGAGATTTTGCCATTGATGGCTTTGCCTGCAAGATAAATATTGTTTTTTTAACTTTGATCAAAAAGAAGGATTAGGGTGGAATTTTTTGTTTTAAATTTTCAAAAATTCATGCTTGTTTTTGTCAGGATCGCAGGTCTGGTTTTTGTTGAACCCATTTTTGGGTCACAGACAGTACCGGGTTCTTTAAAGCTGGGATTATCGTTTTTTGCTTCAGCGGTTATTTTCCCTTTAGCATACCCTTTTTTGGGCGAAATACCTTCCGATATTGTTGCTTATGCATTGATGGCTGCAACCCAGGCATTCATAGGAGCGGCCATAGGTTTTTGTATTACTTTATCCTTTGGAATTTATATGCTTGCAGGTCAGTTTTTTACGGTTCAAATGGGATTTGGTGCAAGTGAAGTCTTTGATCCAATGAGTGAAATAAGCATACCGATCATAGGACAATATATTTATATAATCGGTATTCTTGTGTTTTTAAGTCTAAATGGTCCGATTTTTGTTTTAAAGGAGTTGTTCCTTTCATTTGAACTTTTAAATGCTGACAACATTTTCAATATTAATTTATTGTCGTCAAAATATGGTTTGGTTTACTTTTTCGTCAATATGTTCAGCATAGCTTTAAGAATTGCACTGCCGATAGCAGGTACTCTTTTATTGGTTTCTTTTACTATGGGATTACTGGCAAAGGCAGCGCCGCAGATGGATTTACTGATGATAGGTTTCCCTGTTTCAATTATAGTCGGATATCTGATTGTTTTAATCGTACTTCCCTTAATGATAGAATTTTTTTCTGATTTTATAGATGATATTTTTAAAAATATCTGGAATTTGATGTTGGAGCTGAAAAATGGCTGAAATTACAGAATTAAATATTTTATATTATGATATTGAAATTCCGGATGATTTTTATTTTGATCTTCAGAGATTCGCTTCAGCTGAATCTGAAGGCAGAACAGAGAAAGCTACAGAGCACAAAAAAAGAAAAGCCAGAGAGGAAGGAAGAGTCGCATTATCCAAAGAGGTGCCCGCAGCTTTAATTACGCTGTTTTGTTTTATTTTAATATATTTTATGGCAGGATATTTTTTTGATACTTTGAAAAATCTTTTTATATATGTATTCGAGAACATAGCAAATCTGGATTTAAATGATAAAAAATTAATATTTGACCTGGTAATATTCCCTTTTTTGAAAATATTTTTACCGGTTTCTTTAATGGCATATTTAATAGCAGGTTTAAGTAACTATCTGCAGATCGGTTTAAAATTTACTTTTAAAGCAATAAAACCTGATTTTAAAAAGGTAAGCCCGAATATTTTTAAATTTTTAAAAAATCATGTTTTTTCTGTTACGGCTTTTTTTAATTTAATAAAATCGATTGTAAAAATAGCCATAATTGTAACTGTGAGTTATATGTCCATAAAGGGCAATCTTGATGAAATAAAAAAAATAATTTTTATCGAGAATATTTTTTATTCGTTTACAATCATATGTAAAATTGCTTTTTCAATAATATTTAAATCAACAATAATATTGTTGATTTTTTCTATTGCTGATATTTTGTTTGTAAAATGGCATTTTGAACAATCATTGAAAATGAAGAAAGAAGAAATAAAAGAAGAATATAAGGAATTATATGGAGATCCAAATGTCAAGATGAGACTCAGGAGGATGTATCAGACTTTTTTATCTCAAAAAAGGATGCTTGAAGAAGTACCAAAAGCTGATGTTGTAATAACAAATCCAATTCATTATGCAGTGGCTCTTCATTATGATAAATATACGGATGAGGCACCAAGGGTTAGAGCCAAGGGTAAGGATAATTTTGCTTTAAAAATCAAAAAAGCCGCAATAGACAATGAAGTTTTTGTATATGAAAATCCGCCGCTTGCCAGAGCCTTATACAATGAAGTAGAGGTCAATGATATTATACCAAGACCCATGTATGGACTTGTTGTAAATGCTTATAAATTAGCCATGGAGCACAATGAGAGAAAAAAGGTCGCAGTTTAATTATTTTTAGGAGAGAACAATGAGTGATTCTTTAAAACCAAGATCGCAGATCAATTATATTGAAATCTTAAGTCAACCGACCATGCTCTTTGCGGTATTTTTGATTTCAGTTGTCTTAATGCTTATTATTCCTGTGCCTGCTTTCTTTTTGGATTTTTTGATGGCATTGAATTTTATTGTAGCATTGATGATAATCTTAACTGTTACATATGCAAAGAAAGCCGTTGATTTTTCTATTTTCCCGACTGTTTTGTTAACATCTACTTTATTTAGACTTTCGGTAAATGTAAGCTCAACGAGATTGATACTTGTAAAAGGCGCAGATTTTGAAGGTAAGATGATAAGAGCATTCGGAAGTTTTGTTGTCGGTTCTGCTGATATGTCCGGTCTTGTTGTAGGATTTATAATATTCGGAATCTTGACTATAGTACAGTTTATTATTATTACAAGAGGTGCAACAAGAGTTGCTGAGGTTGCCGCAAGATTTTCTTTGGACTCAATGCCCAATAAGTACATGGCTATTGATATGGATGTGCAGAATGGGGTTATTGATGAAAATGAAGCAATTAGAAGAAGAAGAGAGCTTCAGGAAGAATCGACTTTTTACGGAAATATGGACGGTGCCAGTAAATTTGTACAGGGTGATGTAATCGTAGGTATAATAATAACTTTAATAAATGTTATAGGCGGCTTTATTGTAGGTATGGCTGTAAGAGGAGAAGGATTTGATACTGCTTTAGTGACATATATCCCTCTTGCAGTAGGAGACGGTCTTGTGAGTCAGATACCTTCGTTATTGATCAGTACAGCCGCAGGATTAATTGTTACTCGATCGCAGAGTGATGATGCTATAGGAAATGTTGTCAAGAAACAGATGAGTTCTCAATATTATATTTTTTTCATTGCCTCAGGATTCCTTTTGGTTATGTCCGTTTTACCGGGTTTTCCTCATATAATATTGTTTTTACTTGGTATCGGCCTTTCGTATTTGGGTTTTTTATTATATAAATCAACATTAAGAGAAAAAGAAAAGATCAGGGAAGGCGCAAAAGAAGAAAAAGAATTTAAGGGACCTGAAAATGTTTCTGCTTTATTGAAAGTTGATCCTCTGTCTCTTTATATAGGATATGAATTGATTCCTCTGGTAGACAAATCCAAGGGTGCAGAATTATTAGAGTCAATAACAAGCATAAGAAGAGCCTGTGCTCTTGAAATGGGAATAATTGTTCCGCCGATCAGGATTCAGGATAATATGAGATTGCTCCCCAATCAATATTCATTTAAAATAAGAGGACAGGAGATTGGCAAGGGTTTTGTTAGAGTCGGCTTTTTAATGGCAATGGGTGAAGGGCTTGAGCCTATTGAAGGTGAACATACCAAAGAGCCTGCATTCGGTATGCCTGCAATATGGATAAAAGAGTCATTAAGGGAAAAGGCTGAAAGTATAGGTTATACAGTTGTTGATCCTCCTACAATCATATCGACTCATATTCAGGAAATGCTGAAAGAGCATGCAAGTGAAATACTCGGAAGAGAGGAAGTCAATAAAATCCTTGAAAATGTTAAATCAGACTTTCCCAATCTTGTTGAAGATATACTGTCTGATTATAAAAAAGCCAAAATCCATAAACTATTGCAGGAGCTTTTGAATGAAGGTGTATCGATCAGGGATATGGTGACAATTTTGGAAACGCTGACAGATCACAGTTCAAATACACCTGTATTTGATTTGTTGGAATATGTGAGATTTGCATTAAAAAGGGCAGTCTGCTCAAAATTTGTAGATGATAAAAATCAGCTGAATGTTTTAAGGTTTCTGCCTGAAATAGAAAATGAAATTTATAAAAATTTATCTCAGCAGGAAGATGGTTCGCCTGTATTGACCTTAAGACCTAATTATGTCATTAAGATACAGGAAGCAGTTAAAGGTAAGATTAAGGAAATGTTTGAAAAAGGTCTGGCTCCTGTAATATTATGCCAGCCGCCTGTCAGAAGGGCAATATGGGAAATCATAAAACATGTAAACAGAAATATTTCTGTTTTAAGCACAAGAGAAATCATATCAGATATAGAAGTTGTTCTGTTTGGTCAGATAATACCGGAAGAAAAAATGGTTAACAGCGGTTTATAAAGCTAAATTTATATTGTCGTTAGAATGAAAAAATGATAATAAAAATATCTAGATGGTAAATAATTTGAATGATTTGAACTCTTATTTAAATAAAATTCCAAAGGAAATAATTCCTTTAATACAAAAATCTAAAAACATAGCTGTAATAGGGCATTATGAACCGGACGGCGACACAATAGGGTCACAGCTTGCTTTGACTATTTCGCTGAATCAGTTCGGCATCAGAGCCTCAGCTGTCAATCAGGGTCCGTTTAATTCCTTTGAAAATAAAAAAAATAAAAAATTCTTCAAAAGATGCATTGATCAATATTATGATTTATTCATAATTGTTGATGTGCCTGATAAAGAGAGGATCGGAGATTTTCATAAAAATATATACTTTGAAAAATCCATTGTTATAGATCATCATATAACAAACAATAAATTCGGTAAAATAAACTGGGTGGATGATTTGTTTGTTTCTGCAGGGGAAATGGTATTTTTACTGTTATTAAAAATGAATATAGGTCTTAATAAACCAGAAGTTTGTCAACATCTGCTGAATGCAATTACTTCTGATAATGGTTTTTATCAGCATATCAGAAAAGATAAAAGTTTTTCTTTGCTGGCCTCCTATTATCTTATTCAGAGAGGAGCTGATCCCAAAGAAAGTTACAATATATTATACGGCATGAAATCTTTGAATAGCAAAAAACTTCTTTCATTGGTTTTAAAAAGGATCGAATCAGTTAGCGACGGCAGGATATTATGGACTTATTTAACTGAAAAAGATAGAAAGTTAATGGATAATGCTCAAATTGAATCTTTGTTTATTTTCAGGGAAATGCTAAGTATAAAAGGCAGCCTGATCTGTATTTATTTTAAATCTTTAAAAAAGAAGGTAGATGTGAGTTTCAGATCTTATGATAAAATCAATGTGGCTGATCTTGCTAAGATGTTCGGAGGTGGTGGGCATAAGTCTGCCGCGGGCGCATCCTTTAGAAAGAATTTTGAGGAAGTAAAAAAGGAAGTTATTAATAAAGCCATTGAATATATTGAAACAAATTACAATGATAGTTAAAATGAGGATTTATAATTGAAAAAGGTTTTTTTAAAAGATGATCTGATTAATTCAGGATCAAATGTTTTAATAGAAAATATAGATTATCATCATTTATCCAAAGTATTACGGATAAAAAAAAATGAAAAATTTATTGTACAGGACAGATCAAGTAATGAATTCAATGCAAAAGTAGCTCATATTGATAAAAAAAAGATAGTCTTAGAAATAGAAGAAAGGTTTAATAGACTTAAAATCAATCGCCCTGAAATCATAATTTTATTCAGTCTTTTAAAGGGAGATAAAAATGAATATTTAATTCAAAAATGCACTGAAATCGGTGTGGATAAATTTATACCTGTTATAACACAAAATACAATAGTAAAAATAAATGACAGAAAAAACAATAAATTAAAAAGATTTAAAACCGTTGCCAGAGAAGCAAGCATGCAGTCATTAAGGGAAAAAATTCCTGAAATATCTGACATTATGCTATTTGAAGAAATTAAAAATTATGATATAAATAGGAATAAATATTTCGGATATTTGAATGATAATAAACTAAAACTGACTGATGTAATTGCAAATATTAAAAATAATGAAACATTATCATTTTTTGTTGGTCCTGAAGGTGATTTTACGGAAAATGAAATAAGATCATTAATTGACTGGAACTGGAAGGGAATAAACATTTCTGAATATATATTAAAAAGTGATACAAGTGCAATTTTTTTTGCATCAAGCATATATGCTTATTTTTATAAAACTTAAGATTTAAGGATTTTTTTAAATGAAAAGATTTAAACTTTTAGGTACAAATATTGATTCGATTGATACGGATGAGGTTTTCAGATATATCTTAAATATATCTAATTCAGAAAAACCTGGTTATATTGTATTACTGGATACATATTTATTGATAAAATCAATTTTTAACAGGAGTCTCCATAATTTTATTAATTCGGCAAACCTTGTAATACCTATATCGAAAGGTATAAAGTTCGGTATGAAATTTCTTAATCTTGAAGTAAAGAAAATTTATAATTATTATAATTTTATAATCAGTCTGCTGTTATATTTTACCGAGCATGAGAAATTCATTTATATCCTTGGAGGAAAGAAAAAGAACATAGAAAATGTTGAAAGAAATATTAAAGATTCATTTCAGGGTATCAGGCTTGTCGGAAAATATCATGCTCAATATAAAAAGTCGTTTGAAAACGATCTTTTGACCGCGTTAAAGAAGACCAGTCCTGCATTAATTTTAGTCGGTATGACAAGCCCCAAGCAGGAAAAATGGATCAGCTCACATATTCATAAATTCAATCATGGAGTATTTGTAGGAGTAGGCGAGTTTATTAATATAGTTGGAAGTAAAACAGATTCATTTTCTTCAAAATATTCGGGTTCCAAATCTTATAGAATTAATAGAAAGTTAAAAAATCCTTTAAGGATCTTTTATTATATATTGTATTTTATACTGCTGATTTTTAATAAAATATTTAAGAAGGGTTTACTGTAATCTTTTATTTTCAATGATTGTATTTAGTTCTTTTTCTGTTGCAAGCTGTTTTTCACATTGTATCAGGCTTTTTCGGGCAGGCGAGAAAGAGGGATCGATTTTTAAAAGATCTTTTAAAAGATTTTTTGCTTCTTCATATTTTCCTTCAACCATTAATTTCAAACAAGCTGAGTACATTTTTTTAATATTATTTTCTTTGTTTGATCTTCCGAGATCACCCATTTTTAAAGATGCGGAAACACTGAATTTTGATACATCAACAAAATCCGGATTATAAACTACAGTTATTGCAAAATCCTGAAAATCAAGGTTTATTCCCAAAGAAAATGAAGGGCTGGACTTTAATGTAAAACCTGCAAGCAGGGAGGAGTATTTTGTAAAATTCCATTCTATTCCGCAATTAACGCTCCAGTTTTTATATGTTTCAAGGGAGTAATTTATAAGATAATTAAAATCTAAACTTATCAATAACTGTTCAATAGGCTTATAACCGATGCCGACTGATGCTGTTGTAGGCGGAGGCTCTTCCTGAACAAATGGTGCCAGGTTTTTTACGGACACGCCTATTGAAAAATTTTTTTCTGCTGTTTTATATGCTTTTAAAAAATTGAATTTTGTAAGTATCCCCAGGTCAAATGCCGCATTCACTGTGGTCTGATCAGCTGCGATTTCTTCGGGTACGCCATAAATATATAGTTTAACATTGCCTCCCACGGATAATCCGAAAAAATCATAGGTTCTTAAGAAATTATAAGAAACATTAAAAGTGATTACAGTGTTTGTTATAACCCCGCTTCCGGCATTTTCCCCCCATGCATCAAAATGAGTAAAAGGCATATATAAAAGTCTGGAACAAAATCCGAAAGCCAGATCATTAAATCTCATAGTATATGCTAAAGCATTAAAATTGACATCACCCATGAGCTTATTGTGAGAAAAAAAGAGTTCTGAATATTTTAATGATGCTGTACCAGCGGGATTTTTTTCAATTGTGCCGATGTCATCCGCAACTCCTGTAAATGCTCCTGACAGCCCTCTGGCTCTTCCTCCGTAATCCTGCAGCAAAAAAGGAAAGAATGTAGTACCATAGTCTCCTCCTAATCCTAAAAATACATTTTCAATATTCAGATATGTCTGCAAAAAATTATTTTCATAATCCGATTGAGAAAACATAGTAATAACGGTGAATATTATTAAAAAAATGAATATAAACTTATTTTTCATAGATTCTCTTGAAAATTATACAACAAATTTTGTTATTTTTCAATTTATCCTGTCATTTTTACAATATAAAATTTGTGATTTTTATTAATTATCGAAATTTTATAAAAAAACATTAAAGAGGGCACTCCTCTTTTTTTATTAAAAAAAAATTAAATTATTTTGAATTTGATGAATAATGAAATATAATGTTTTTAAAAAGGATAAACGATCATGAAATGGAATAAAACTTTACTTATTTTTTTAATATTGATTTTTATTATTACTTCGTGCGGAGAACCTCCTGATGGGACAGAGGAGATTAAATTAATTTTGTTTATAAAAAGAAATATTGATATTTTAAATGAGATTAAAAATGATGAAGAAAAGTTCCTTAAGTATTTCAAAGACATGTCCAATAATTTGAGATTGGTTTTATCTTATGAAAAAGATACAACGATTTTAATCAGAAGTAAAAAAATAACACCTGAGCCTGATGATTTTATATATTCACTTGATGATAATAGGTTTATGGTCTGCAAATCTCTTTATATGACTTTTTACAAAAAAGAAACTATTTTTTCATTTGATAAAAAGATATGGTACTCAAGCTTAAATGATGCCAATAAAGAGATAGAGGGTGTAAGGAACAATTATTTTGTAAACTCAAAAATTGATGATAAGACTCTGTACATAGATTATAAAATGGCTTTCAGTCCGGGCAGAAATCCTAAGACAGTGAATTTTAATGAAGCAAGACAGACGGTAACTTTAAAAAAGGGTATGGTGTTTTCCAATATGGATAAGAATAAAATCAATACCAATTTAACGGAAAAAATTCTTTATGTACCTCAAAACACAATGCTGTCTGGAAATGTAAATGTAACAGGCAATATAATAAACAGCCAGTCAAAGGATAATGTTATATGTCTTAAAGCAATGCAGAACCTATATTTTTTTATTAGAAAGATGATGTTCTCATTCAGTTTTGACAAGGTCAATTGGAATTTGAATCTTCTATCATTCAGTGTTGATCCTAAGGTAGAAGTATATGCAAAAGATGACAATCATGTTTTTTTTGATGTGACAGCCGAGGCAAATTATAATGCGGAAAAAAGCTCCATGTCTTTAATAAAGCTTATTGTTGATGCGGCATTTTAAATAAAAAAGCTGCCCATTTTAGGGCAGCCTTTAAGTTGTTATTTTTTTATGACAGCCAAAATATCTTCATATTTCATTAAGAGATGATCCTTATCATCGATTTTGAACTGAGTACCGGCATATTTGTCGTAAATGATCTTATCCCCTTCTTTAACTTTGATGCTGTCAGATTCTCCGATGCTGACAACTAAGCCTTCCTGTGTTTTTTCCTGAGCTGCCTGAGGTATTACTATTCCTCCTGTTGTTTTTTCTTCAGATGTTTTAACTTCAACTAAAACTCTTTCACCTAATGGTTTAATAGTCATACTTATCTCCTTTTATGTAATTTTAATAATTAACATTATTTAAAAAGCATTTTTAATAATATAAGGGCAAATTGTCAAGCAAAAATATATGTTTAAAACAAAATTTTTACAAAATTCCATTTTTGTGAATGCAGCGATCATTAGATCAACTTTTTTTGCTTTTTTTATGGAACTGACAGCTTATTGATAATAAAAAATAAGGGATATACTTTTTTTAAGAATTTTTTTATCTTTCATGCAGAAAAATTTTCCAGTAAATATATAAAGTCCTTCAGATAAAAGATAGGCGCTAAAGAACCGGCTTTCTCGATACTCCAAATTTTTTTGCGCAGAGAATGACCGGAAAAAACCTGATTTCAATTAGTATGGTTTAACTGAAGTGATGCATATTATAGATTAGTTGTTTAAAATGCATTAAACTAATAATCGCGCTGATTAATAAAATTTTTTAAGTGTTTTAAAAAAAAGGATTTGACTTTATTAAAGATTAAAAAATTTAACAAAAATAAATAAATTGCATTATTATATTATATTATTCAATAATTAATATAATAATTTTCATAATATATCACTTTTTATTAAATTTCTGTGTTTTTAAGGGGTTAAAAATTTTATAAATATAAGTAATTCGGAATTCGACCTAATAATTAAAATTAAATTAAAACTTTTTTAAAAAGAATGCTATTTTAAAAATGACTTTTCCTTCAGTTTCAT
>JAFGQB010000023.1 GCA_016935915.1 Spirochaetota bacterium | reverse complement strand
TTTTTGTCATTTTTAATGAATAACGTGGGGACGTGATTTATCACGTCCCTACAATTATTAAGAGAAACAAAAAAAATATACAATAAAGGTTTAAAAGCTAACTTGAAAATCGGTCGCTTCCGGATAGAATTTACGCCAAAAAAACGCTGTCAAATAAAAAACTGACTTTTATTTAATTATTTCAATATCTGTTGACAGAAATCATTATAAAATTATAAATTTTATCATATGATCATAGAAATAATCACTCCTCATGATTTAACTCTTGATAATCTGGATATATATCTAAAAAACGGCTGGTTCAGGTTCTCAAACAGTCTTTTTAAAAGCAAATTCATCTGCATAGATGAAAAGATTTCAGAGATAATAAACATCAGGCTGAACCTTAATTATTTCTGCTTTAAAAAAACCCAGAAAAGGATATTGAGTAAGATTGAAAAGGAAAATTTCAGGACTATAATCAAGAAAGCGGAAATCACACATGAAAAAGAGATCATATATAATAAATTTAAAAGGAATTTCAAAGGCTTTGTGCTTTTTTCACTTTATAATTTTTTATATGATAATCCTAAAAATCCTGTTTTCAATACTTATGAGATAGATGTTTATGATAATGACAGACTTATCGCTTTCAGCTTTTTTGATGCAGGCAGGCAGAGTATTGCAAGCTTAATTGCAGTTTATGACCCTTCTTATAAAAAATATTCTCTTGGTACTTATACTATTTTAAAAGAAATAGAATTCTGCAAAGACAATAATATTAATTACTATTATCCCGGATATATTTTGAACAATAATCAGATATTTGATTATAAATTAAGGATCGGACCCTGTGAGTATCTTGATGAAGATTACAATTGGCTTCAATATAAAAGTCAACTGCCCGAATCAAAAAACATTGCGATCATCTATAAAAAAATCAATATGATCAGTGAAGAATTGATCAAAAATAAGATCGACTATCGATATTATATCAATCCTTTTTTTTCTCTGGGTTATACCGATTATTATCCTGATAAATTCATCAAAGGCTTGTTCGTTTATCTGATTTTTACAAAAGAGGAATTTCTTAATAAGTTGGTTATCGAGTATCTTGTTGAAACCGAAGATTTCTGTTTAAGTATTGCATATAAGACAAAAAGCTATGAGTATCTGAAAAAAATGCAGGACAGTTCTTATTTTGAAAGATCTTCGACATATTTAAATGACATTTATATTTATTATACCAACATCATGTGTTCAAAAAATATAAAGGAAATCGTTAAAAAGATAAAAACGCTGTTAAAGGATGAACATTTTTATATATTTTAAATAATTTTATGAAGTTGAGTCTGTTAGTTTTTTTTATTTTATTAAATTCAATTTTTTATTCACAGGTCATTAAAGACGAATACAAAGAAGTTTTATTAAAATCAGGCGACAGGATTTATTCCAAAGCTTTAACAAAAAACAAGAATTTAAGTTCAAGAGAACTTTTTTATGCATCATTGGTATATCTGTCTTTTGAGAAAGAGACCGACAGGATCGATTATCTTATAGATATAGCAGATACTATGCAGGATAAGGATAAAAATAGCAGAACTTATGGAAATTTCAAGTGGTATCTTTCGGAAACAATTATTAAAGACTATAATGCCAATGAGTTCTGCATGCAGGCAGGATTGATTATCTGGATAAAATATAAGGATAGACTGTCAGCTTCCTCAAAAACCAAACTTTTCAATATGATAGTATCATCGGCAGATTTTTCAATGAGAAGATATGTTAAAGAGAGTTATACCAATATTGCCCTGATGAATGTTGAGAATTTGATTTTGGCAGGAGAGATATTGAACAATAAAGAGATTCTTAATGAAGGATACAGCAGATTAAAGAATATTATCTTTTATTTATATAATTACGGCATACATGAATATGTAAGTCCCACTTATTATGGTGTTGATCTTGATTGTCTGGGTATTTTATACGCTTTTACTAAAAACAGTGAGATCAAACTTTTAACAAAAAAATTAATTGACCTTTTCTGGCTTGATATCATAGTAAATTTTCATGAAACTTCTCAAAAGCTTTCCGGAACAACAAGCAGAACTTATGATTATCTGCGTAATTTGGGATATCTTGATAAATACCTTTATCATTACGGTTTTTTAAAGGAAAAACCGGGTTTGAATGAAAGCTATGTTTTTTTTAACTTTATTGATATAACTCCTTCCTCTCAATTGTTAACCTTTAACACTTATCCGAGGCTTATAAAAGAGCACTGGGGAATAAAAAAAGATGAGGCAAGGACAAATTATTTGCTTCATGATATAGCTTTATCAACTTCATCAAGCACTTATCATACAATGGATGTACCTTTATCAATCGATATTAAGGGGGACAGAGCTTCAACAAGGTTTTATTTTATTCCTGACGGCAGGGATGATCCTTACGGCAAGACAAAAATACAGGAGTCTGCTCATATGAAGGCGCTTCACCTTACTCCGTTCTGGACAGCTGTGCAGGAAAAAGGTGAAGCATTGGCTCTGGTTGTTTACAGGGAGAAAGACCTTCCTAAAGATTTTAAAACTTTAAAAAGTCATATTGTAATGCCACTTGATTTTGATTTTGTCTGGATCAATAACAGAGAGCTTAAAGTAAATAAAAATGATAAATTTGATTTTAAACTCAAAGTCAATGATTCTCTTTTGTTCAGAAAAGAGAACGTTTTTTACGGTGTAAAGGTGATACTTGCAAAAGACTTTGATGACGGCAATTGTCCCATTTCATTTTTATATGACAAAAATAAATACAATGCCGCAAGATTAACAGTTGATCATTATAAGCAGGATAAAGGCAATTATAAACCCAATGCCGCTTTTTTTGTTAAAATAGGGACAGAGCTTGAAAAAGATTTTAACAGCTTCAAAAAAGAATTTATCGAAGCAAAAGCGCAAATTAATTATAAAAACAGCAGTATAGACATTAAAATGAAAACCCATGATTCCCTGCTTGAAATTTCTGCAAAAAAACCTTTTTACTCTTCAAGTTATTTGAACCCTAAACCTGTGAATTCCGTTTTAGAAATCAACGGACACGATAAAGGAAGAGAGCTTTTGGCAGACATAAGCTTTTTAAAAGATTTTACAATGCAATATACAAATGTTATTGAATTGGGAAATGATCTTTATATTGAAGCTGAAGACGGAATGATATTGTATCCTATGATCATATCAAACGATAAAAATGCCTCAAATAATAAATATGTCTGGATGCCGGGGAAAGTTCAGTCAATCGGTAATTCTGATATCGGAAGCATTTCTTTTAAGCTTAAAAACAAAAAGGGACAAAAATATGCTATATGGGCAAAGATATTGACTCCTGCAAAGGAAGATGATTCTTTTTTCTTGAATATTTTTACAGATAATGAGGTTTTGATCGATAATGATGAATGGCACACAGGCATTCATTTGAACTGGGAATGGGTTAGGATAAACCTGAAAAACACAGGTAAAACTTTTTTTGAATTTCCCGAAGGGGATATTTATCTTGAGTTCAAAGCAAGGGAAGATGGTGCAAAGATCGATAAAATATTCATAACAACAGACATTATTAATTCGCTAAAAAATTAAATTAAAAAAAGGGAAATTATGAATGATAAAGAATTAATTGCAAAGCTTAAAAGCAGGGATTTTTTAAAAATTATATCAGAGATGTACGGAAAGGATAATAAAACATTTAATATTCAGAAATCAAGATACATGAAAGTCATTGAGAATTTCTGCAGGTATTTTAATGAGTATGAAAACATTGATTTGTTCACCTCTCCCGGCAGGGTTGAACTTTGCGGCAATCACACTGACCATAACAACGGCAAAGTTCTAGGGGCAAGCATAAATAAAGATATAATCGGGGCAGCCGGTAAATGCAGCAATGAGATTGCAATTGTTTCCGAGGGATTTAAGGGTGTTTTTAAGGTTAATATAAATGATTTGAAAAAGAACAAAGATGACAATAATACGGTCTTACTGATAAAAGGCATTTTGAAGGGATTCAAAGATTCAGACTGCAAAACAGGAGGTTTCAATGCTTATATCACAAGTGATGTGCTGAATGCATCAGGCATAAGTTCCTCCGCTGCTTTTGAAATGTTGATCTGTACCATAATAAATTGCTTTTATAATGACAATAGGATTGATCTTATAACTTTAGCAAAGATCGGAAGGTTTGCCGAAAACTACTATTGGGAAAAACCCTCAGGCCTTCTGGATCAGCTCACTTGCGGTCATGGCGGTATTATTTCAATTGATTTTAAAAACAGGGAAAATCCACAGGTTTCTAAAATCAATAATATTTTCAGACCGAATGATTATAATGTTGTTCTTTTAAATACCGGGGGAAATCATGCAGATCTGACCAAAGAGTATGCTTCAATTCCGGATGAGATGAAGACTGTTGCAAAAAAACTTGGAGGCAAAACTCTGTCGGATATTAAGGAAGAAAAGTTTTATAAAAATATTTCTGCTTTAAGAAAAACCTGCGGGGACAGAGCTTTGTTAAGATCTTTCCATTTTTATGAAGAAAACAAAAGGGTCTCTGAAGCTGTTAATGCAGTAAAAAAAAATAACATGAATGATTTTTTGAAAATTATAAATGATTCCGGGGATTCTTCATGGAAGCTTTTACAAAATTGCTATATATCAGCTGAAAAAAAAGATCAAAACATACCGATCGCTTTGACGCTAACAGGTCTTTTTTTGGGCGCAAAGTCTTACCCCTTTGCATGCAGGGTCCACGGCGGCGGTTTTGCAGGAGTGATCTTAATAATACTCCCTGACAAGATCACGGGTCTGTATAAAAACTATATTGAAAAATATTTCGGTAAAGACTCATGCATGATCATGAACATCAGGGAACAAGGGGCGTTAAAAATAAATTTTAAATAAAATTTTTCAATCCATATTTTCTTGAATTGATACGCACAATCTTATATAATTTGAATATTATCCGGAGGTTTATATGCTGACGCCTTTGCCGCATGGACTGACCATAGACGAAAATCCGTCTGTTTTAAAGATCACAAAAAAATGGTTTAATGCCGGTCATGTTTTTATTTTAATATTCAGCATTATCTGGAATGCTTTTTTGATCTTTTTTTATTCAATGATCATTTCATCTTTTAAAAACAGTGATGAGAGCAATTTTGCATTTATAATCATGTTTATATTTCCTTTGGGGCATGTGGCTGTTGGAGTAAGCCTCTTTTATTACGGTATTACAGGTATGGTAAATAAAACGACCATAGAAGTTGTGCAGGGTTTATTAAAAGTATATCACCATCCCATACCATGGTTCGGCAATAAGGATATACACTCGGTTTTGATAAAACAGCTTTACTGCAGTGAAGTTTACAGGTCAACCAAAGGCGGTCATTATTATGTTTTTGATGTAAATGTAGTTTTAACTGATAATAAGCAGATAAAACTTGTCAAGTCGTTAAGTGATAAAGCCCAAGGTTTGTTCATTGAAAATAAAATTGAAGAATATTTAAAGATCAAGGATGAACAGGTGACGGGAGAAGTAAATAAACCTTAATTTTTAAAAGAAATTATTTTTTTTTTATATAATAGCAATTATTTATAATCAATGGATTATGCGCCATTGTTATATTTGATTGTTTTAGGAGGTATTATGGAAAAGTCCAACAAAAAGATTCAAAATCTTTTTAGAGCGATAAGATGGCTTTTTTTATTTTTAATTTTAGTTTTTGTTACATCCATAGGATTAATGCATCAATATTTACAGAAGCCTAAATTATTGAGCACCGATGCATTTTGTCCTTTCGGCGGTATAGAGTCCTTTTTTTCATCTGTAGTTTATGGAGTTATGCTGAAAAGGATAATGCTTTCAAGTTTTATTTTATTGATTGCAGTATTAATTGCTGCTGTTATTTTCAGAAGGGCATTTTGCGGGCAGATTTGCGTTCTTGGAACAATCCAGGAGTTTTTTGCTAAGATCGGGCAGTTTATATTTAAAAAAAGATTAAACATGCCAAAGATGGTTGATAAACCCTTAAGATATTTGAAATATCTGGTTTTATTGGTCATTGTTGTATGGCAGATAACAGCTGTTTATCAAGCGGTTAAAGCAGGCAATACAAATGAAATACCGCTTGTGATAAGACCCTATGATCCCTGGGCTGCATATATGCATCTTGCATCAGCCGATCTTTTTGCGGAATTCACAATAGGTTTCATTGTTTTAATTGTCGTTTTGATCGGATCGGTTTTATATGACAGGTTTTTCTGTAAATACCTGTGTCCCATGGGTGCAACCTTAGGATTAATTAACAGGATTGGTTTGTTTAAAGTTACAAGAAATGATAAAACATGTATCCATTGCAAGGCATGCAATAAAGTGTGTCCTGTTAATATAGATGTAATGTCTGTTGAAATAGTAAACTCCTCTGAATGCATCAACTGCAATGAATGTGTCAATAAATGTCCGGTTCCCGACACATTATATGTAGAAGGACCGAAGAAAATAAAAGCTTCTCCTCTGGCTGTGACATTAATTACTCTATTAATATTCGGATTGGTTCTTGGAATAACGACAGTATCCGGGCAGTTTCAATGGTTCCAGCAGTCTCTTGAAAAAGAAGTTGAAAAATTAGGCACTTTTGATGCTTCATTGATCAAAGGTAGCCAGACTTTTAAGGAAGTATCGGATGTCAGCAAAGTTCCTAAAGAGGCGATCATTGAAAAATT
The DNA here is from genome assembly GCA_016935915.1 of Spirochaetota bacterium. Taxonomy (GTDB): domain Bacteria; phylum Spirochaetota; class GWE2-31-10; order GWE2-31-10; family JAFGQB01; genus JAFGQB01. The sequence goes on along the minus strand of JAFGQB010000023.1, from coordinate 3,695 downwards.
TAAAATTACAGAAGAAGAATTTAATTCACCGATTAAGGAAATAAAAGACAAATATGATTTTGAGACTGAAGAAGTCAGGGAGTTCATAAAAGAATATCTTGAGAGTAAAAAATTGTAAGGATGTTGCATGCAACATCCTTACAATAAGATTTCTCCTCACTTTGTTTGTCAAAATGACAGGAAAAGAAAACCTGAAATCATAAAACAAAAAATATAGCTTTAAGTCAATTTAGAAAACCGGTCGCTTCCGGATTGATATATCGCCAAAAAAAGCGATATAAAATTAATTATGATTTTAAAACAGCTTTACGATTATTTAAAAAAATTACTATAATTTGTTGCAAAAATAATAATATTTTTTTATATTGTCAAAGAATCAAATTTAAAAAAAACGGAACAGGATTTAATGAATATTTCTGAAATTATTAAAAAACAGATCGATCTGACAATAAAAAATACTGATTATAATATAGGAAGCAAATATAAGGGAAAAGTGAGAGATGTTTATGACCTCGGCGATCATCTATTGATAATCGCCACTGACAGAATATCTGCTTTTGATAGAGTTTTGTCGTTTATTCCTTTTAAAGGAGAGGTTTTAACAAATCTCTCAATGTTCTGGTTTGAGAACACTAAAGATATCCTGCAGAATCATATAGTAAAACAGGTCCATCCTAATGCAGTATTGGTTAAAAAGTGTAAGATTTTGCCTGTTGAAGTGATTATCAGAGGCTATCTGACAGGCGGCGGCTGGAGAGAATATATAAAAACAGGCATGATCAGCGGAGTAAAACTTTCGAAAGATTTAAAAAAAGATTCGAAATTTGAAAAACCTGTTTTTACACCAACAACTAAAGCACAAACTGGACATGATGAGTCAATAACAAGAGATGAGATTATCAAAAGAAACATTATTGATAAAAATTTACTGGATAAAATTGAAAGTTATGCATTAAAGTTGTTCGAAAGGGGGACAGAGCTTGCAAAAAAGAACAATCTGATCCTCGTTGATACAAAATATGAATTTGGCTTGTTGAATGACGGGTCATTGATAGTCGCAGATGAGATACATACATCCGATTCATCACGATACTGGTATCTTGATACTTATGATGAGCTTTATAAATCCGGCAAAGAACAGAGGATGCTTGACAAAGAATATTTCAGGCAATGGCTTTTAAGCAAAAATTATCAGGGTGAAGGCAATCCTCCTGAAATACCTTATGAAATAATTGAAGGTGTCTGCAAAAGATATCTGGAGGCATATAAAACGATAACCGGAACAGAATATAAATTGGTCAATAAAGACCCTCTGATTGATTTGGATAAAGCAGTAAGTGAATTAAAAGAGGGATTAAATATTAAATAAAAGATTTTTATGAAAAAAAAATTTATTTTTTTTATTTTTTTTTTATTTTTCTTTACTAATTTGTCTTTTTCATCGCCTTTATTGTCGCCGATGATCAATTTGAATATTCCTTCCAAAAAGTCATTTAAAATGAATACACAATTTATCAGACCGTTCAATGTAAAAAGGATAACTGTAGCGGAATATTTAACCGATCCTTTGATCTTGTATTCCAGTCTGTGGGGTTGTTTTGCCTTAACATTACCGATATGGGAAACAAATGCAGGTCTTGTAGAAGGTGATGAAAATTACTGGGAACCGGACAGCTACAGAGGGTTTTATCTCTTCGGTATAGACCCGGAAAATGTTTACATTTCAAGAATTACTTTAGAGCCTTTTGGAGCAAATCATCAAAACATTAAAACTTTAGCAACTTATCCAGGAACCATAAGAAGCGATCCTATTACAAAACAATGGAATGACCATACGGTTTTAAGAAATGACTTTTATGCAAAGAACATCATTGAACCGTTATATTATACTTATCTGGGTTTGTATTTAAGGGCAAAAAATTATCACCCGGCGATAATGGTAACAGAAATGATTTTACTTTCAGTTTTATATGAATTAACAATAAGACCTTTTTTTATGAACGGCAGTATTGAACAGCTTTTTAAAAATCCTGCCATCGGTATTGTTCTTGCAATATTACTGGATGAATTGTCAAATTTTTTATTATCCACGCCTTATGTCGGACTGCATGTACTTGCATATTTTTTAAATCCTTTCAATGCATTACCCAATGCAAGGATCCATCCGATGATCTTTTTTGATCCTTATAAAAAAGCAGCATCTCTGGAAACGATTATCAAGTTTTAACTTAAATCTTTTAAAAATGGGACTTCAATATATACTTCTACTTTTTCATTGAAATAATTATTTAAAATTACACCGTATGAATACAACAAATGATATTTTTGCTTATTATCTTTATTTTTATTGTACAGTTTGTCTGCTGTTATCGGATATCCTGCTGCCGATAAATGAACTCTTATCTGATGGCGTCTGCCTTCTGTTATTTCTATATCAAGAATAGATTTATCTTTTAACCTTTTCAAGAGTTTCCATTTAGTCACGGCTTCCTGAGGTCTGCCTCTGTATTTGATTTTATTGTTTAACAGAGCGGTCATTTTTTTTTTATTTTTTTTGTGATGAGCGATATGATAATCGATTATGCCGCTTTCGGACTGTATGATTCCGTCAACTACCGCAATATATTTTTTAATTATTTTATGATTTTTCATCTGATCCGAATAATATTTAAAGGAATCGTTGCTTTTTGCGAACAAAACCATACCGCCGGTTTCATTATCAAGTCTGTTGAGCAATCCTCCTTCTTTTTTTTTATATCCTTTTACATTCATTAATGAAGGAAAATCATTAAAAATTTCTTCACAGAGGTTTTCTTTTTTCCCGGGGGTAGTTGCAATATCCTGAGGTTTATCGACTATTATGATTGATTCATCCTCATATGCTATTTTATACATTAACAGTTTTAACCTGACAGTTTAAAAGTTTCTATAATTATAACACTTAAAATTTATTAAATAAATAAATTTTTCAAGCAGAAATTTATTTGTCTGATTTAAAATATCGATGTTTTCAATATCGGTAAATACATTTGAAATTGCAGATGCAACAGGATTAAATTAATTGCATGCAATTTTTAATTTGTTTTAAAATTATTAATTATCGAATCAAGCAGTTTTACATTTTCTGCATTTTCCTGACTGGAATTTGAAATAACCTGTACTGATTGCAGAATTTCATACATGCTTGAATTTACTTCATTTATGCTGTTTTTTGTTTCTGTTGAAAACATTCCGAGTTCATTTATTATACCTGCAAGTTTATTGATCTTTTCATTCATTTTGCCTGATGAGCTTCTTAGGTTTTCACTTGAATTAATCAGGTTTGAAAGGGATGAAAGAATATTATTCCCGTTTATGGATAATTCTGAGAGTCCGTTTTTAATTTCTTTATAACCTTCATAGACATTTTTTATTTCATCGATAATGATCATGAAATTTTTACCCGAAAGTTCTGAGGAATCATTTAATTTATGAATGGAATTAATTATTTCGTTTAATGATGATGATATTTCCCTTGAATTTGTTGATGTTTCTTCTGAGAGATTCCTGATCTCATCGGCAACAACACTGAAGCCCTTTCCGTGATCACCTGCATGTGCAGCTTCAATTGCAGCGTTCATGGCAAGCAGATTAGTCTGATCAGATATGTTGTTTATCACGCTGACCATTTCAATAATAACATTTGCAGAGGTGGA
>JAFGQB010000170.1 GCA_016935915.1 Spirochaetota bacterium | reverse complement strand
CGTTGAACTTCTTACAAAAGCCGGTGCCATTGAATAACAGATTACCTATATAAGAATCAAATATATAAATTTCTCGATCTGACAGTTGTCAAGTATTTATCTGATAATTTTCAGGTTCTAAGCCTGATACTTGAGAGTTTTATAGCTTAACAAATATCAAATGTTCATTTTTATAGTTAACATTTTTTATAACCTTATTGAACATTTATATTAATAATATATTTGATTTATTTAAACAAGAAATCAAGAATTTATCATAAGCAAATTGAAGATAATTATAAATTACTTTCTATATACAATTTTTTCTTTCAAATCTTCGCTCATTTCTTTGCCGGAAAATATCTCGACTATCTTTAATCCCATATCAATTGCAGAACCGACCCCTTCTGCAGTTATGATTTTCCCGTCAACCACAACCTGGTCAGATACTATTTCAGGACTTTTAATCATATCTTTCCAGCTCGGATAACAGGTAATCTTCTTACCGTCCAAAATTTCCGCTTTTTCAAGCACAAAGGGAGCAGCACATATTGCAATTAAATATTTTTCCTCATTAAAAAATTTTTTAACAGTATCAAGAACCTTTTGATTTGTTGAGAGATTGGGTACTCCGGGTGAACCGCCGGGAAGCAATAACGCATCAACAGTATCAAAATCCACATCATCAAAAATTTCATCTGCTGCTACAATAATATCATGGGCACCTTTGACTTCCAGTGATTTGTTTATTGAAACAGTTTTAATGTCAAAATCTGCCCTTCTTAAAAGATCGATTAATGTTACAGCTTCAATTTCTTCAAAGCCATCCGCTAAAAACATTTTAAAAATCATAAAATCACACCTTAAAAAAAAATTATCTGTTTTTATTTATAGTCCATTTTAATTCAACTTTACAGGATTTATCCTCCTGTTCTGTTATTATATGCTGTCCGTATGATTTCTCATCGGAATAATTATATCTATAAATTTTCTTATTTATAACACAATCATCAGTCTGATTTTCCACAATCCATCCATCTTTAACATCCGTATCAATATCCCACATTTCAACTATTACATCAAAATAAGAACTCTTTTTTTTGGTAATACTAAAATCAACACTATCATTAAAACTCTGCATGGTATCCTTTGAAAAAGCCTTATAATTGTCTTTTTTTCTTTCATGGATCAAAAATTTTTCTCCATCCGATGTTTTTAATTCAATTTTCCATATTAATTCAACACCCCAGCTTTTATTTTCTTCAAAGACTTCAACAACCTTGATGCTATCCATCCTGAAATTTATATTTTCCACATCAGCCTTTGTTTTGATATTTGTTATAATCTGGTTTTTTGAATATAATATGATTCCATTATTATTAATTTTAGTGAAAATCTTATAAAAATATTGGGTATCATCTTTTAAATTGGTATCTGAATATGATATTGCATCTTTATCAAGAATTTTCAACACAGTAATATCAGTTCCGCTGATTAGTTCACTCTCAATATAATTGACATTATCCTTAAGATTATAATCAATTTTTATATTGCTCCGCAAAATAATTACATTATCATAGCGACTATTGATGTCCCTGCTCCAGGTAAGCAAAACAGTCTTATGTTCTTCATCTTTTTTTAATGATGCTTTAAAATTACTTAATTCTCCTGATGTCAGCCCTTTAAAACTTTCTTTAATGGAATTATCCGCAATTAATGATCTGCTATAACTGGTTAATGCCAGATCACCGAATTTTTCTCCGAATATTTTTGTATATGGTTTTTGCTTTTTGTTGTTTTTCAATGAAAAGTTATTGACTTCTTCCTGAACGAAATTTTCAAGCTCGGAAAAAGAAACAACATTATCATCATTTGAATCTGCTTTACCGTTTAATCCTTCAAGTAAAAATCTGGTAAATACTCCGAATTTTGTTTCGGTATCTTCATAACTGAACCATCCCGCTTTAGTTGAGTAAAAAGCAGCTGCCAATTCTGATTCCTTGAACATCTCTGCTAAAAGGCCCTTATTGCCTATGCTTTTAGTCTGACTGATCTGTTCTCTGCAGGCGTCCAGTATCAATAAAGATTTTTTAATACTATAATCATTAAATTTTTTAACTATATCATTCACTTTCAGGGAAGTTTCAAATTTTTTATTTATATCAGTGTCCAGTGTTATTAAATACCCTTCTCCTTTATCATCTGAAATTCCATGACCAGAGAATGTAAAAACCAATAAATCATCAGGAGATGAAAAAGAAAGAATATATTCAATCTTTTTTTCTATATTCAATTTAGTCGGAAGATTTTTATCCTGAAAATGCTGATAATCATCTACAATTACGATAACTTTATCAAATTGTCCTTTTTCTTCAAATACTTTTCCAATTTCTACCGCATCGTTTCTGGCATTTTTTAGATCTACTATATTATCATCATTATAGTCATTAATACCTACGCAAATTGCCCATCTTTTACCTTCATTTCCCTTAATATCCTTAATTTTTACTCTAAGCCCTTTTTCGTTGTCAGGATTAATAAAATAACTGATTATCGATAAATATAAAACAATAAAAATTATTTTTAAGTAATCCATATATCTGCCCATGTAATATTATACTACAATTTAATTTAAAAAAAAATAAAAAAAATAAAGCCTGTAAGTTTTTTAATAATAACTAAAAAAACCACAGGCTTTATGTCAGGAGGTAAAATCTTTTAAATCAGTTAAAAGTAATAAGTTAATATTGCCCCGAATCTGCATTGTGCGGCAAAAATCCTGCCTACTGCTTCAGCATTGCCGAATTCCTGTGCCAAATGCCAATACCAGCTTCCGAATTCCTGAAAATCCTTAACCGTCCATTGAAAATATCCGCCAATGGCAAGATGTCCAAAATCCAAGTCCAGACCCAATCGTGAATTTAATCCAGGTCTGAAAACAAAATGATCTGTCGCTGCCCAATTTCCTCTCCAGTTTTCAACTGTAGCAAACCTCTCAGGGTAAAAACTGAAAGTAAAAGTCGGTCCTGCCATTATATATGGCATAATAAAAAATGGTACTCTGGCTCCTATCATGGCTGTAACAGCAAAATCAAGTTTGCCGTTGTATGAACCGTCAAACGGTAGAAGTACAATATCCGCCTCTACTATCAATGGTTTCCAGGTAATTCTGGTTTGTAATCCGTACTCCATCCCTCCTAATATATTTGCAACTAATATAGCCCTTCTCATTCCTGCATCTAACTCGTTAAAAGCTTCCTTTTGTTCATCTGTTAATCCCGGATATTCATAATCGGTATCATTTTTAATAGCTTCTGACATTTTTACAGTTTCAATCAATCCGAGTAAATTTGAAGTACTGATAAAACCGCCTATCCCAAATCTGAATCTCATATAATCGGATTGTTCTTTTGCACTAACAGTATTAACAGAAAAAACAATTAAAAATAAAGCAAATAAAATAAAAAGCTTTTTGTACATAAAAATCCTCCTTATAAAACATAAAAATTATACATCTTAATATTAAGGAATTCAACTTTTTTAAATTAAAACAGATAAAATCAAAAAAAATTTACAAATTAATGAATATATCATATAACTTTATTTAATATTTTCAACAAATGATAAATTTATAAAATAATTTGTAAAATAATGTTATAATACTTTGGAAATACCATGTATAGAATAATAGATGTAAATATCAACAGAATATGTGAAGGTTTAAGGGTAATTGAGGATTATCTGAGATTTGATTTAAATGATATTAAATTTAAAAAAATAAAAGAAATTAGACATTTTATAAGAGAAAAAATTGCAGTTAAAATTGAAAAAAAACTTTTACAAAACAGAGAATCCGTATCTGATATCGGAAAAAATTCAGAAAAATTAGAAAATAATAGAATATCAATAAAAGATGTATTAAAGGCAAATTTCTTAAGAATTGAGGAAGGATTAAGAGTAATTGAAGAATATTCAAAAATAAATAATGAATTAAATCCTTTTTTAAAAAATGTTAAATCATTCCGTTTTACTATTTATCAAATGGAGAAAGATATTTTTTCAAATTTTAAAAAAAATATTGATTTTTCCTTATATCTATCTCTGATTATAAATAATCACAAAAGTATAAATATAATGAAATATTTAAAAGAAATACATAAATATAATAAATACACGTGTCTTGAACTGGAAAAAAAAGAAATTTCACATAAAAATTTTTACAGCTTATCTGTAAAAATAAAAAACTACTGCATTGATAATAATATTTCATTAATCATAAAAAACAGCATTGAAATAGCAAAAGAAATTAATAGTGATGCTATTATTATTGATGAAAACTACCTGCCGTATGATATAATTAAAAAAAATTATTTTAGAATAATCGGATTATCTATAGATAGTTTTAAAGGAAATGATATTACAAATGTTGATAAATATGATTTTATGGTAATAAACAGCATGTTTATAGATATAAAAAATAAATTTGATAATAAACAAATATTATATAAAATAGATAAAAAAATCGATGAAAGAATAAAAAACCTCGAATACTCTTTTTTTCAACAATTTGAATAATTTTTCTTTTTTGATTTTTCATAAGTTTTAAATTTGCCGATAAAAATAACAAGTATTTAAAAAAGGGACAACAATGAAAAGGATTATTTTTTATTTTTATTTTTTTTTGCTTTCAATTTCAACATTCAGCAATGAACAGGAAGGACTCGCTTCTTGGTATGGGCCAAATTTTCACGGAAAAAAAACTGCTAACGGAGAAATATTCAACACCAATGATTTTACTGCAGCACACAGGACATACCCTTTCAACAGCATAGTAAAAGTTATTTCATTAGAAAATAACAACAGTACAATTGTAAGAATAAATGACAGAGGTCCTTTTGCTAATGACAGAATAATTGATCTTTCACAGGCAGCTGCTGGTGAGCTTGACATGATCAAAAATGGAGTTATGAAAGTCCGAATTATCCTAATGGAACGCGGAGATAATAAATATCATAAATTTTCAAATAAAAAATATAAAATACAGCTTGCTTCCTTTTCAGATAAAAAAAAGGCAGAAAATTTAATTGAAAATCTAAAAGACAACGTTAATAATATAAACATAGAAAAAATTCATTTGGATAAAACATTTTACAGGGTTTTTATCGATGATTTAAATTATTCTGAATTACAAATTTTAAGAGTAAAATTAAATAGATTGAATATAACAAACTTTATGATTATTAAAAAAAAATAATACAAGCAAAAAGAAACAATAAATGTATATATACAAAGACTTCTTAAAAAATTATCTATCAGAAAAAAGAATCAACCATTCAGTTTCAACAGCAAAATTGATGAAAAAATGTTCTGAAGTATTTAAAATCGATCCGGAAAAAGCTTTTATATCAGGATTATTACATGATGTTGCAAGAGAACTATCTGATGATGAAATCATTAAACTTACTAAAAAATTCATTAAACGAAAAATTTGTAAAATAAATTATCTGAAACTCAAACTTAATCATCCCAGTTTGCTTCATGGAGCTGCTTCGGCAGAATTAATGATATCAAAATTAAAAATCAAAGATGAAGATATTTTGATATCAGCTTGCAGACATACTCTTGGCGGCAAAAATCTATCAGACCTTTCAAAATTAACTTTTATCAGCGACTATTGTGAACCTTTGCGGAATAATCCCGCTTCAAGGAAAGTATTAAAAATTTTAGTTAAAGAAAGAAATTTAAACAAAGCCTGTTTTTATACTTATCATTTTTTAATTGAATATTTGTTGAAAAAAAATAAAATCATCTGTCCTGAATCTATTGACGGTTATAATGAAGTAATTATATCAAATTAATATTTTTTTATTTACAGCTTTTTCCGATTAACATTAAAAATTCATTTCTTGTTCTAGGATCCTTTTTGAACATTCCTCTTAAGGCACTTGTTACAGAATAACTGTTCTGTTTCTGTACTCCTCTCATCATCATACACAAATGCATACCTTCAATAACCACGGCAACTCCAAGAGGCTTTAATACATCATCAATTGATTCCGCAATTAATGATGTAAGTCTTTCCTGAATCTGAAGACGCCTGGAAAAATGATTGGTAATTCTTGCAAACTTGCTCAATCCTAAAATTTTTTTATCAGGAATATATCCAATATGGCATTTTCCAAAAAAAGGAAGCATATGATGCTCACAAAGTGAAAAAAACTCAATGTCCTTAACTATTACCATTTCATTATTTTCACTATCAAAGATTGCACCATTTATTATCTCTTTGAGATTCTGTCTATTACCGCTTGTTAAAAATTTCAATGATTTTTCAACTCTAAAAGGAGTTTTTTTCAAGCCTTCTCTTGACACATCATCACCAAGCATGCTAATTATTTTTTTTATCAATTCCTGCATATAAATTCCCGTATAATAATTTTGACAATTAAGAATATATATAATTTATCATAAAATTTGAAAAAAATCTTAATAAAATCGTAACTATCAAAAAATAAGAAAGTAATTATTAAATAAGAAAAAAATTTTATTTATCGTTTAATGCTGCAATACCAGGTAATACAAGACCTTCAAGGTATTCTAAACTGGCACCGCCTCCTGTTGATACATGGCTCATTTTATCAGCTAAATTAAATTTATTAACTGCAGCGACACTGTCGCCTCCCCCTATAACTGTTGTAGCATTAATTTCAGCCAGTTTTTTTGCAACTGCATTTGTACCTGTTGCAAACTTATCTATTTCAAAAACTCCCATCGGACCATTCCATACAACAGTTTTTGAATTATCTAGGATTTTATTTATTTCATTGATTGTTTCCTGTCCAATATCTACTCCTAACCATCCATCAGGTATATCTTCACCAACAGTTTTTATTTGCGCTTTTTGTACCAGTGCAGAATCCTTCAACATTGGACCTATATCCTGATCTGTTATAATGTTATCCTTAGGCAGTAACAATTTAACCTTTTTATCTTCGGCAATCTTCAGAACTTCCTCTGCGATGGATAAATCTTCAGCAGTAAACAAAGACTTGCCTATTTTTTTACCAAGTGCCTTGTAAAAAGTATAGGTCATACCTCCGCCGATTATAATTGTATCTGAAATTTTCAATAAATTTTTTATTACACCAATTTTTGAAGAAACTTTGGAACCGCCTAATATTGCGACTAATGGTTTCTCGGGATTATGTAAAAGTTTTTCAAAATAATGTATCTCTTTTTCCAGTAAAAGACCGCTGAGTGCCTGTTTCATATACTTTGCAATGGTCGCAGTTGAAGCATGCTCTCTATGAGCAGTGCCGAATGCATCATTAACATAAATTTCTGCAAGTTCAGATAATTTTTTGGCAAATCCACTTCTTGCAGCATCATCATTTTCATTATCTTCCTCTGAATGAAATCTTAAATTCTCAAGAAGTATAATATCGCCATGTTTCATAGATGCCGCTGTTTTAACTACTTCTTCTCCTATACAGTCATTCATCATTTTTACTTCTTTTCCTAAAAGTTCTGTTAACCTTTTGGCAACAGGTTTTAAACTCATTTCAGGAACAACCTTACCCTTAGGCCTTCCTAGATGACTCATTAGGATCAGAGAAGTTCCATTCTTTTCCAGTATATATTTAATCGTGGGTATTGATTCTCTGATTCTAGTATCATCAGTTATTATTTCACCTTTTAATGGAACATTGAAATCAGCTCTCATTATTACTTTTTTGTTTGATAGATCTATATCTTTGATTGACTTTTTCATAATACTTTCTCCTTAAAAAATTTCATTACAAACTGCATAAAGGACACAATATAAAATATTTCTACCTTTTCTAATAATTTTATAAATCTACTTTGTGATCATTTTGTCTTGCTTGCAGCAATTTAATCAACATTATGAACCAACGGTTCATTATAGCTTTTTATTAATTATTTTATTATTTTATATTTAATTTTAAAACTTATATATAAAATATAATAAATTGTCAAGATTAATGGAAACAGATATATTATCATAATTTAATCAATCATATCAATTAAAAGAACATATTTGATATTAAAATTTTTTTATTTAATAAACAAGAAAAACTAAAAAACTCAATTTAATAAAATTAAAAACAAAAAACATTAAAAAAAAGCTGACGATTAAAATCGGCAGCTTTAACAATATTTTAAATATATCTATAATTATTTTGCCATAAATTTCAACAGATCAACAACCCTGTTTGAATATCCCCATTCATTGTCATACCATGAAACAATTTTAAAAAATCTTTTCTCGTCTTTTAAGTTGTTCTGCAATGTTGCCAGTGAATCATAAATCGATGATCTCTGGTCATGAATGAAATCAGTAGATACAAGATCTTCATTACTATATCCAAGAATATCCTTTAAATAGCTTTCACTTGCATTTTTCAATAATCCATCTATCTCTTTAATTGAAGTGTCTTTCTTTGTTCTGAAAGTCAAATCAACGACAGATACATTGGGTGTAGGTATTCTGAATGACATACCTGTTAATTTACCTTTTGTTTCAGGTAATACCTCTCCTACTGCTTTTGCGGCACCGGTAGTTGAAGGGATTATATTAATTGCAGCCGCCCTGCCGCCTCTCCAGTCTTTTTTAGAAGGTCCGTCAACTGTTTTTTGTGTGGATGTATAAGAATGTATAGTAGTCATCAAACCTGTTTCAACTCCAATACCTTCTTTCAATAAAACATATACAATCGGAGCCAGACAATTTGTAGTACATGATGCATTTGATACAATATTGTGAATTGCAGGATCATATTCTTTTTCATTAACACCCATAACTATTGTTTTTACATCACCTTTACCTGGAGCGGAAATAATAACTTTTTTTGCGCCTGCTGCTAAATGCCCTTTTGCTTTTTCAGAATCAGTAAAAAGTCCGGTTGATTCAATAACATATTCAACTCCCATATCCTTCCATGGAAGCTGGGACGGCTCTTTAGTAGCCAAAATACATTTTATTTTATTTCCGTTTACAACTAAAATATCATCATCCGCCAACTTCGGATCAGATTTTTCTGTTTTTAGATCACCTTTAAATTTTCCATGAATAGAATCATATTTTAACTGATATGCAAAATAAGAGGCGTCTGTACTTATATCAACAACAGCTACCACATCAAATTTTTTTCCAAGAAGATCCTGTTCAACTAAAGCGTTAAAAACCAATCTTCCTATTCTGCCAAATCCATTAATTGCAATTTTTGTTGCCATTTTGAACTCCTATATTTTATTATTAATTTAGAAATGATATTATAAAAATCACTGTATATTAATTAATAAGAAATCAATTGTCAATGTTTTTTTTGTATTTTTACTTATAATTGATGAATAAAAAAATTATTGAAAACATATATTTTTTTTTATAAATAAATTAATTGATGTTATTCAATTTCGCCTATTCTGATTTCAACCTTTCTGTTTGCTTCATCAACAGGCTTATTTTTATAATATATTGAACCAAAGCCAAAACATATTATTCTTTCAGGATCGACTCCATGTTTTACAAGATAATCTTTTACTTTTTCCGATCTTTTAACTGAAAGTTTACGTTCATTTTCAGGTCTTCCAATATCATTAGTATGTCCGTATATTTCTATGACTATATTTTTTCTTTCTATCAGTATCTTTACTATTTGGTTTAAAACCGGATATGATTCTTCTTTTAATATAGTTGAATCAGGAAAAAAAATAATATTACTAAATTCTGCTTTCTCATCTGTTTGAATTGGTGTATTTTTTTCAATTCCCATACCTTTTTTATTCAAAATATCAGGTTCAGCTATTTT
>JAFGQB010000169.1 GCA_016935915.1 Spirochaetota bacterium | reverse complement strand
TGAATACCCAAGCATTTTACATGCATTTTCATTGAGATCGAGGAAGTTTCCTTTGAAATCATGTATATAAAAAGCATCATTGATATTTTCTACTATCATGCGGTAACGTGCTTCATTTTTTTTCAATTTTTCTTCCATCTGTTTTCTTTCTGTTATATCTATACCGAAAGAAATAATTCCCATAATTTTATTATTTTTAATATTCAAGTTGTTTTTCCATACAACAACCCGTTCTTCTCCTGTTTTTGTCAATACCGGATTTTCAAATATTTTAGGTACTTTACCGGTTTTTATTACTTTATTGAATTCTTCCCATACATAAGGATAACGATCTTTTGGGACAAGTGTTTCAAAATAGTTTTTTCCTGCAATATCTTTAACTTTATATCCGGTAATTTTTTCTGCAATTTTATTAATGTTTGTTACATTGCCGTTTATATCAATTTCAATAAATATAATATTTGCAGTCTTAATTATATTTTCTGAAATGTTTTTTGCTTCAATTAAAGACTCTTCAACAACTTTTCGTTCGTTTATATTTTTGACTACTCCTATGAGAGCTCTTATTTTTGTGTAATTTTCATCCCATTCGGGTTTGGCAGTGATTTCGATCCAGCGTAATATATTATTTTTGATAAAAGTTCTGCATTCAATTGAACCCTTTTCTCCTTTTAATAATTTTGCAATGAACTGCATAACCTTTGGTATATCTTCAGGATGAAATATTTTTTTCCATTGATCTAAACTTCTTGCCTGATTAATTTGTCTTCCTGTTATTTTCCCAAAACCGTCGCTTACAAATTCCAGAAAAAGTTTATTATCAGGTCCAACTCCTATTTTAAAAAAATAATCACTGCTTAAATCAGAGACCATTTTATAGCGTTTTTCACTTTCAGACAAAGATTTTTCTGCTTTTAAGCGTTCTGTAATATCAGTAAAAAAACCAATACCGCAATTAATCCCGTTTATGATTGCGAGAGCGACAGCTATATCGGCATAAAAAATCGTTTTATTTTTACGCATACAAGGGATGGCTTTAACCAAATGTATTTCTTTTTTCAAAGAAGCATCAAAATCTGAAATAATATTATCAACTGTTTCCTTTGGATGAATGTCTTTAACTGTGAGTTTTAAAAATTCTTTTTCGTTATAACCAAACATTTTGCATATCGCCGGATTTGCATAAAGAAACTTTTTATTTTTGGTATCTGCAACCAAAATTCCCTGGGAGCTTCCTTCAAATAAAATTCTGTATTTATTTTCTGATTCACGAAGGATTTTTTCATTGGCTTTTTTTTCTTTTAATTCTTTTTGAAGAGCTTCAAACAACCCTATATTCACCAAAGAAATTGAAATTTCCGATGTTAGCGACTCGAGGAATTGTTTTTGAGTTTCAAAATCACGTGTAGTAAGAGAAGCAAGTCCGATAACTCCAATTACGTTATCATGGCTGCAGAGAGGTAATGCTGCAAATGATTTAAATCCTGCTTTTTTACATTCCTCCATAACACATCTTTTGTCAGTTGAAATATCAATGGAAAATACAGGACTTTTTTCTTCAGCAGCAAGACCGCAGAGACACCTGCCTACCTTGTGCTCAGGCATATTGTCAAATTTAATTTGTTTATTATCAAATTTAATGTCCTTTAATATTAAATTATCATCTTGTTTAAAGAAAATAAAGGCAATTGAAGGCTTAACCACATTCATTATGCTTTTTAAGACTTTAGAAATCATGCTTTTTTTTGATATTGTTAAATTTATATTCTTGCTTATTTCATATAAAGCAGAAAGCTCCTGACTGCGTTGTTTTAATACAGATTCTTTTTCTTTTTCTCTTATTTGAGCTTCATGTAGTTTGAAAGCCATTTTTATTGAAGCATTTAATACCATGCTTCCTGTGTTTTTCACAACATATCCGTAAGAAGTTATTTTTTTTGTTTTTTCAACGATGTCAGGTTCGGTATGACTTGATAAAAAAAGGATTGGAATATCTCTTGTTTTTAAAATTTTTTCAGCAGCTTGAGTTCCGTCAATACTGTTGCTGCCAAGATCAATATCCATGAGAATAATGTCGAGATCTCTTGTTTTTAGAGCAATATCAACAGCTTTATCGCCTGTTTCTGCAATTATAACATTATATCCGAATTTTTTTAAATTTATTGATTGTAATGAAGCAGTAATTGGATCATCTTCAACAAGGAGTATATTTTTAATGTTATTTTGATCTTCAGCCATTTTATAAATTATAAGAAATAAAACATCAATAATCAATAAATAAAAAAAAATGATTAAATTATATAAAATTTAAAAAAGAATAAAATGTATAAAGTAAAGTTGTTGCATGCAACAACCTTACTTTATAATAAGATGTTTAATTTCGTTTTGTTCATAGAAATGATATTGAAAAAAAAAAGAGAATTATTCGGTTGTCAGCCGCTTACGTATCTTATGTCTTCGACCGAATAGAATATTTTTTTGTCAAAGTCATTAATTATCTGAATGATTTTATTAATTTCTTTGCGTTTTACGATTGCATTTACCACATTGACTTTTAAAGAAGATACTGATTCTGCAGTGTATTTTGTTGTCTTATATCCTTCAAAATGTAGTTTTTGTTCAAGCTTATCTGCATTTTTTTTTGTTATTATTCTGATATTTGTATATCCTATGCTTATTTTTTCTTCGATCCAGATACCGATATATGTACCGAGAGCATAACCTCCAGCATAGGAAAAATAATAAAAAATATTTGTCATATTATCTATCAATCTTGAGATTGCAAAAAGATAAATAAAGATTTCAAGAAAACTTATTATGGTCGCCAGTTTTTTATATCCTTTTGATGTAAATATTAATGCAACTGTTGCAAGACTTACTTCTGTGACTTTGGCAATGAATATAATTGATGGAACCAGTACTAGATTAATGATGTTGTAAGAATTAAAAAAATTTATCATTTTAGACCTCCTTCTGTTAACAGGAAGAAGAGCTAAAAAAATAATTTTTTATGCCGTCTTTATTTTCTTCCTGTTAATCATTAATTTTATAACCCAGAGGGTCATCTGAATCTGTGTTCTTTACAGACATTATATTCCTCCTTGATAGTTAATTATAACAAGGGAGTATTCTCCTTTGTTTTCATGTCAACAGGTTTTTCCTGTTGTTTAATTAATTAAAATATCATAGTGAAATTAAAAATAATTTATTTTTAAAGAACTTCCTGAATTTTAAATCTCTCTGCGGGAGTTATATGGATTTATTAACCAAATATAAAGAAATATTTTAAAGATCAGGAAATTTAATTGAAGATTGTATTTATTTTATTTCTAAATATCAATCTTATACTTATTATACCCTATTTTTTATAATTTATCAAGTAATTTACTTAAAATTTAATTATTTATGCTGGATTTTTAATGAATTTGTAAATTATTTTTTATTTTTAAAATTTGTATTTTTTGATATAAATAGTATTTGTTTTAATATTTGTGAAAATTTTCACTAATTTTTGATAAAAAGCAGTTTTGTTCTTGATTAATTTTTTATTTGATCGTATAATATTAGTGAATTATTTCACTAATAAGCTTATGAATAAAAAAATTTCTTTGCATACATTATACAGATTATGTGATATTTATGATTTTCTGGATAATTTAGATGATAATAATGGATTTATAACATCTAAAAGACTCGGAGAAAGGCTTAATATTGCATCTGATACAGTGAGAAAAGATATCAGCATGCTTGGTGAAGTCGGTAAAACTGCCAGCGGGTATGAAATCAAAAAACTTAAGAATTTTTTATCGAAAAAATTGAAAATCGATAATGAAATACGACTCTGTGTTGTTGGGCTTGGAAAGATCGGGAGATTTTTGCTGAACTATGAAAAATTCAACAGCGGTAATTTTAAATTACTGGCAGGCTTTGATAAAAGCATAAACAAACTTGAAACCATAAATACAAAAATAGAACTTTTTACTGTTTATGATATGGAAAAGATCATAATGGATAAAAGGATTAATTTTGCAGTGATTTGCGTTCCTTCGATAGATGCGCAGAAAATCACAGACAGATTAATAGAAAGCGGGATTATTGGAATTTTAAATTTTTCACAGGTATATCTTAAAACAAAAAATAAAAATGTTATTGTTCATAATATTGATTTTGCCGGTGAATTTCGTAAAATAATCTCGGAAGCAGTTTTAAAGAAAAATTTTTTTTTATGAATGTATTTTTAAAAATTAAATATATATCAAGGAGGCTGATATGTTTAAAATACAGACTTTGAATAAGATATCTCCTGATGGATTGGCTGTTTTCCCAAGAGACGGTTATGAAATTGCTTCGGAAATCAATAATCCGGATGCAGTTTTAGTGCGTAGTGCAGACATGCACACTCTTGAACTGTCTGCTTCATTAAAAGCAATAGCAAGAGCAGGAGCAGGGGTTAATAATATACCTATTGACAAGTGTACAGATAAAGGTATTGTTGTTTTTAATACTCCTGGAGCTAATGCAAATGCTGTTAAAGAACTTGTAATATGCGCTTTTTTCTTATCTTCCAGAAAGATTGTTGACGGGATTATTTGGGCTAAAGGTTTAATCGGAAAAGGTGAGGAGGTACCCAGTCTAATAGAAAAAGGCAAGGCAAATTATGCGGGTCCTGAAATAAAAGGCAAAAAACTCGGTGTAATAGGACTCGGAGCCATTGGTGTCATGGTTGCAAATGATGCTGTTAATTTAGGTATGAATGTTACTGGTTTTGATCCGTTTATATCCATAGAGTCGGCATGGGGCTTATCAAGGGAAGTAAAAAGGGCAGTTGTTTTAGAGCAGCTAATATCGGACTCGGATTATATCACTATTCATGTACCGCTTATCGATAAAACAAAAAATTTAATCAATAAAACAAGATTCGATCTGATGAAAAAGGGGACAAAGCTCATTAATTTTTCAAGGAACGGACTTGTAAATAATAAAGATTTAAAAGAAGCTATTAAGTCAGGTATCATTAGCTGTTATATCACCGATTTCCCAGATGAAGACCTGCTTAAGATTGATCAGGTAATAAG
>JAFGQB010000168.1 GCA_016935915.1 Spirochaetota bacterium | reverse complement strand
CAAATAATAAAATTTTTGATTTTAATATTTTTTTCCAGGAACTTGGTTTTATCCAGGGGAAATGTGAATTAAAATGGTATTCAAAGGTTATTGATAATATTTCTTTTATGGTATATAATGCAGGATTTAACATTATCGAAATTGATGAGATTGACAAGAAAAATTTTAGGGAAGCACTAAAAAGGTTTTGTTTTGTAAAAAACGGCAGAGATTTTTTATAATTATTGTATTCAGGTTGTTACTTTTTCATCAAACAAAATAATTTCTTTATCAAGAGCAAAACAAGCAGAAACTAATTTTTAATCAACATCATATAATCTTATCAAGGGACAGAGCTCCATTTTATTATGGCGACAAGTCCATCCGGAATCGACCGGTTTTCAATCAGCATGGTTTACCTAAAAAATTAAATTTTGGGGACAGAGCTTTGTTTTTAATCTCCATCATAATTAATTAAATTCCAAATTTTTTTTTAAAACCGTAAATGAAAATGTTGACTTTTTAATTCTATAATATTATATTTCCTTTATTCTATAGGTTATAATTTTGAAAAAATTATATATTTATTTTTTACTTGTTAGCGCTTTGATTTTTTTACTCTCTTTTCAGAATACCAGAGGAAATCAGTTAAATACAAAAGAGCGATCCGAAATCATCAAATTAAGATCGATTGATCAAAACCCGAATTGTCTTAATATTAATATGGCATTTTTTCCTCAGGCACCTTATGCGGACTGGGCTCTGCCTTATCAGGAAGCCTGTGAGGAGGCCAGCGTATTATTAACAGCAAACTCTTTAAAAAAGTTCAACCTTGATCTGAAATCATTTGATGCAGAATTGTTAAAGTTGATCGAATGGGAAAAAGCAAGGTTTGGCGATTATCTTCACACTAATGTTAAACATACAGAAATAATGATAAGGGAATATTTTAATTTACGAACAAAAATTCATAAAAATCCTACTTTTGAAGACATTGCCTCTATTATTGCAAAGGGCAATTTGATAATAGCTCCTTTTTCAGGTAAATTGCTTGACAATCCCTATTTTACAAATGGCGGACCCCGTTATCATATGCTTGTCATAAAAGGATACAATAAAGAAAAACAATCGATCATTACTCATGACGTGGGCACTAGAAGAGGTGCTGATTTTGTCTATTCATGGGATAACATTCAAGAATCACTGCATGATTGGCATAATATTGATATGAAGCTGGGTGAAAAATTGATCATTGAGGTATCTAATTGAAATTAGAAACCACAGGAAAAAAAATCGCATGGTCAACCGTTGTTCAGTATGCAGGGAAGATCATTCAGCTTGCCTTTGCGGTATTTATTACAAAACTTTTAACAAATTTTTTCCCAAATACAATTTACGGTAAATATGCATGGATCATAGAATACTGCCTTTTTTTTTCGGTTGCCGCAAATCTGGGGATATTTGCTAATTCAATCAGGATGATATCAGACTCACCTGACGACGGTAAACTTTTTTTCAATGCTTTAATTATAAGAATTTTGACTGCGGCTGTTTTTTTTATATTAGCAGTCATCATTTCCGTTTTTATTTCAGATACTAAACTGTTCGTCTTTTCATGTGCGATATTTGTTGTTTCATTATTGTTGGATTTTATGACTATGATCTTTAATGCATATCTTCAGGCAAATTACATGATGGGCAGGGCAACCTTTGCCGCAATAATCGGAAAAATCATTCAATTTTCACTTATCTATATTATTATAAAAAATCTCTCGGTGCAACCCGATTATAGTGCAATACCAGTAGTCATGTTATTAACTATGTTCGGTAGTCTAATAACCGCAGTTGTCTGCTTTTTTTTTGTATCACTGAAATTAAAACTTGTATTCAAACTTGATATTAATTTATCAATGAAAATTTTAAAAACCGGACTCCCCTTCGGTATTATTAATATATTAAATTATCTATATTTCAGGTTTATTCCTATAGCTCTTGCTCAAAAACATCTGGATGATGCTCAGTTCAGCTCCTTTGACATATCGTTCAGAATTGCTTTTGTTTTAAGCCTTTTTTCGACATTCCTGATGTTTTCACTGATGCCTGCGTTCAAGCGCAGTTTAAGCGCCAAAAACTGGCGATTTTCATACAGTTTGTTTAAAAAAACAGCTTTTGTATTAATAGCGGCAAGTATTATTTTAGTGGGACTGGGAACATGGGCAGGGCCGTTCATTATAACGTTATTGACCCATAAAAGTTTTATTATGCCTCAATTTTGGTTCATCTTTCCAATGTTTTTGATCCTTGCGGCAGTGTCATATTTTTACGATCTGATACTTATCTCACTTTTTTCAACAGAGCATGATCTATGGCTTTTAAAATGCGAAACAGCGGCTTTTATTTCAGCCTGTTTGATTTTTTGTATTACTTATTTTATTGAAGATTTACAGTTAAGGATTTTTACAGTTATTATGGGCGCCATTGCCGGTGAGATAATTATAGTAACTTTGGGCATGATAAAAATAACAGGATTTTTAAAAGCAAAAGTTAGATCAATTGCCTAAAAAAAAACAACTGCTTTTTATTCAAACCATTTTTTACGAAATTGCCTGATTTGTTCTGTTATCTTGACGCCGGAGACTTCATAGGATATTAAAATCAATGCTTTTATCTCCTCTAAAGTTATTATGCTTTGTTTGATCGTACCGTTATCCTTTCTGAATTTTATCAATATTTTATCATTGGGTTTGTGCCTGCCTAAAACTCTTAATATATCATCGGTATATCTTATTGCCGTTTTATCCATTTCTAAAATAGTGTCGCGGATATCGATTCCCGCCTGATAATAGGGCTCATTTTTTTGCGTATAACTGTTTACAACTACTCCATGGTTTCTGTTCGACAGTATCCAGATGCGCCCCATACTGGCTCTACTCGGGTATCTTTTTTTAAGAATAATTCCGGCATTTGAAAGCGGATTTTTTAAATCAGGAAGTTCTTTTCCATAAATATATTTATTAAAAAAAATTTTTGCAAACTGCGAATCACCTGTTAATAATGCCAGATCTTTTTCAAGATCATCATTTGAATATCCTTTATTTGTTTTGCCGTAATCCTGCCAGATTTTCTTCATAAAATCATCCAATGATATATCCTTAAATCCGCTTCTTATCATTATATCCATTGCAAATCCCAGAACTGCTCCGTATGAATAATATGATATATAGATATTGCTGAGATTTGTAGGGTCCTCAAAAACGCCGCCGTTAAAGTAAACAGCCATTCTGCTCATTTCAACTACCGAGTGTAATTCATTACCAGGGAAATTATAAACATAATTTATTTTTTCACCTATAAAGCCTAAAAAACTATTGAAATTTATTATTTTTGCTCTTAAAAGTACAAGATCCTGATAATAGGAGGTAATGCCTTCAACAAACCATAATTCTTCACTAATATTTGCTTCCCTTAGATTGAATGATTCGAGTGAACCGGGTCGTATTCTTTCAATGTTCCATGCATGTATAAACTCATGGGCTATCAATCTTAAATTAATGGTCATGTAATTCCGTAAATTTCTGTTTGAAGTGATAACTGTAGAATTTCTGTGTTCCATGCCATCGTTTTTTGCAGTCGGCAAATAGTTTGTTATGAATGTATATTCCCCGTAATCAAAGTCCGGCAGTTCTCCGAATATTTTCATACACTCATTTACTATTGCTTCAACATGTTTCTGAAATATATTTATGGTTGATGGGGATTCCCTGTGATGCACTGCAAGACGTATTTTTTGTGTTTTACCTCCTGATTTCACAAACCACTCAAATGTCGTAAATGTAGTTATTTCAATCGGACTGTCAATAAAATAATTAAAATCAGGTGCTTTGTAAATGTTTTTAGTTACAGGCACAAGCTGAGTCATTATACTCCAGTTGCTTTCCGGATTATTTATATAAACCTCGATTGGAATATCTTCCAGCCCTTCAGCCCAGATAAAAGCTGAGGGTATGTTCAAATAAATATGATCTGAACTGATTGATGAATGTGTCCCGTCCATGTGATCGCCGAATAAAGTATAGCTGAAAATCACATTACCTGTATGCTTTTTTATCTGCCATTTATCCTGATTTAAAAAGAATATTTCAAGACGTTTTCCGTTCAAGTCATGTGCTTTGATATTATAAACATTTTTTGAAAACTCAAATAATGTGTAATCACCTGGAGATGCTCTGCTCATATTCAGCGTCAATGGTCTGTTTGGAAGGTCATTGAAAATTATTTTTATTTCTGCTTCATGATGGATCCTGTTATCAAATGACAGCTGGTATTTGACGGTTGAAACAGGGAATAACGGTTTCAGGACATTAATTATGAAAACAATAAAAATAAAAATTTTTAAACCTGCACTGCTCATCAGTTTAATTATACTATGACATTATTGTTTATTCAAGTTATTCAGATTAACTTATAAATTTTTATAGTTTTTTAAAAATTATTATTGTTATAATTTTTACAATAATTTATAATCGTTTTTAATTTAAAATTTTTTAATTAAAGGAATAATTATGTTCATTAAAAAAACCAATTATTTTCTGTTATTAATTATCATTTCAACTTTTACTATTATTAATTTATCAATTTCCAGTGCAGAGGAGCTGTCTTTATCAGCTTCCAGGATTGACAAGCATGTTTTTGCCAGCAAACTTATTGATAAAGATATGACTGTGCTTGTTTATATTCCCAAGGGTTATAATATAAAAGAAAAATTCCCTGTATTATATTTTCTGCACGGGAAAGGGAAAACCCCGGATCTTTTATATGAAGCAGGATTTAATAAAACAGCGGATAACTTAATTGAATCTGGTAAAATTAAGCCTTTGATCATTGTATTCCCTCAGATTGATAACAGTTACGGTTTAAATTCCTCATTAAAGTATGAAGAAAATTTATTTGCTTCTAACAATAGAGGAATGTATGAAGATTATATATGCAAAGAAATAGTTACCTTTATTGATGCAACATATAGTACAATTGCTGAAAGATCCGGCAGATTTATCGGAGGTTCATCAATGGGAGGTTTTGCCTCTTTACATGTGGCTTTTAAACATGAAGACCTTTATTCAAAAGTCGGAGGGCATATGCCGGCGATATATTCATATTATGACAGCAGTAATTTGGAAAGTTTTTTATTTCCAACAAGCAAAGACAGGAATGAAAATGATCCGTTTTATATTGCAAAAAAAGGAAAATTAACAAATATCCAGGTTTATCTTGATGCTGGAGATAATGATAAATATAGACTTTATGAGGGCTGTAAAGCATTGTATAAAATATTGATAAAAAATAACATAAAAGCAGAAAATTATGTATTTAAGGGTGATCACACTACAGAGTATATTAAAAGCAATGTAGAAAAATATCTTGTTTTCTATAACGGCAAATAAGTATTAATTGATTAAATTTGGGGACAGAGCTTTGATTATTTATTATTATGTACAGACTTTGCATTTTTTGATAAAAAAAAGCATGCTAGGAAACAGCAGGTTTCAAAAAGTTTTATACCTGCATAACAATTAATACTGTTTATAATTCAGTCCGGCTTAAAAAAATCAAGCTCTGTCCCCCAAAATCATACAAAATAATGTTAAAAACAGTTTGAAACCAATATTTACCGCTTGTATTTGCGCAAAAAAAATCAAGCTCTGTCCCCAATTTTATATATAAAAAAAATTTTATTGTTTTTTCTTCTTTTCATTTGATATTTTTGTTATAGTTACAATAACAGCTGATATTTTTTTTGTTTCAATTTATTTTAAAAAGGATTGTTAAAATGGAACAATTCATTACCGGTGAAAAAGTTAAAATTGATTATGAAATTGCAGGTATAGGATTAAGAATTGCAGCATACTGTATTGACGCTGCATTTCAGGGATTGGCTTTTATCTTTTTTTATTTTATATTCATATTCTCAATGGCCGGAAGCTTTATAATCACACAAGCAATTAATAAAGATACTGGTACGGCTTCGGCAGTCATAATGATTATTGAGCTGATTTTATTTTTATTGTTTTTGCTTTTCCTGCTGTTTTACAGGCTTTTTTTTGAATTGATATGGAAGGGACAGACCCCGGGTAAAAAAATAATGAAAATCAGGGTCATACAGGATGACGGTACTTATTTAAGGACAATACCTGCTGTTTTAAGAAATTTATTCAGAATAATTGACGGACTTCCATTTAATAATATTGCGGGATTTATTGCAATGATTGCCAATGAAAAACATAAAAGAATAGGCGATATGGTTGCAGGCACAATTGTGATAAAGGAACATCAGATAGTTCTGCCTGATAATGTTAAAGATATAAAACTAGAATGCTTTTCAGAAATAAGGAATTTGAATGAGTTGTTCAGCAATAATGATAAAAATATTATAAGATCATATTATTTGACTAAAAAAGATCTTGATCCAGTCCCTTACGCGAATATACAAAATAAAATCATTGATCTTATATCATTAAAGACCGGCATTTCAAGACCTGCAAATGTAAGCAAAGATGATTTTATTATGGCACTTTATCTTCTTATAAAATAAATATATTTCTAAGGAGGGATTTAATGACAAATGAATTGGATTTGACAAAAAAATTGGATTTTGGTGCTATTTTTGAATGGACATTTAAACTTTTTAAAAGGCACTTTTTGTTTTTAGTAAGATCTATGAGCTATTTTTTTATTCCGGGACTGATTGTTTTAACAGGTTTAATAGTTTTAATTTATCCGAGCGTTTTGAGTGTAATGGATAATTTCTTCTCCATGGTTCAAAATTCTGAAACTCTGTCAGCGAACAACACATTTCCTATGAATTTTTTTATTGATTTTATTAAAATGTATTTATTGATAATCAGTATTATGATAGTTTATTCTTTATTTGTATTGGCATCATCAGCAGCATCTATCAAGGCAATAAGCATAAAATTGGAACAAAAGGATGACAAGGAAATTAATGTGTTCAAGCATGTATTGAAAAAATTTCTACCCCTCCTTGGAACTACAATGATTTCAGGAATAATGATGACTTTCGGCTTTTTATTCTGCTATATACCAGGATTAATATTGATGGTTTATATGATATTTGTCCCTCAGGCTGTAATTTTGGAAAATAAATATTTTTTCAGCGCAATAGGAAGAAGCTTCAGCTTGGTTAATAAAAACTTCTGGATTGTAGCTTTGATACTTTTAATCTTTTATTTTATTTATTCAATCGGTTTAAGCATCCTTATTGCACCTGTTTATCTTGTACCCTATATAAAATTCATAATGCAGATGGTAAAAATGGGAGGAGAGACTGACCCTGCCTATATGATGGATGTCATGAGAAATTTTATGAAGGAAATGTCTGTGTATATTTTTATAATAATAGGCATCAGCAGTATAGCATCTCTGTTTTATCTTTTGCTCATTAATAATGCTTTAACCATTAAATTTTATAATATAAAAAATCTCAAGGAAGGGACTCAATTGTTAAGCGACATTGATAAAGAACTAAATAAAACATGAAACTTAAATTGTTTTTTATTATTCTTGTATTTTTAATCTCTATAAAGATAAATGTTTTTACTCAAAGCAGGGAGGAAATAAGAGATAAATTCAATGCCATTATCAGTCAGGAAAAATACAGTTATGAAATAGAGATGGTTGATAAAGCACCTAAAAAAGAATCGGGTTTTATAAAAGTGCTTAATCAAACACTTGCTTTTATTACAAAGGTATTTAAACTAATCGGTAAATTGCTGACTTTGCTATGGAATACATCTCCTGTTGTTTTTATTCTGGTTATGATAAGTCTGCTTTTATTATTGGGTTTATTTGTATTTTGGGTAGTAAGGCAGATAAACATTTCATTTGGAAATAAAGTTAAAAATGTTGAAAATCTAAGTTATGAAGAATTACATTTTGATTATATTAAGGAAATTAAAATTGCAAAGAAATTTATAGCCGAAGGCAAGTTCAAAGAGGCAATTTCTATTCTGACTAATGCCTTATGGCTCTTTTATTATCACAAAAAAATACTGAAATACGATAAAAGCAGAACAAACAGGGAATATTTGAAAATCTTAAAAAATTTAAATAATTATGATTCATTAAAACAGCTTATTTTTAAAGCCGAAAAAGCAGTATATTATAAGGACAAAATTAATGAGGGTGAATGTGAGGAAATTCTTTCAGACGTTTCGGAAATCTTTTCTCAATAAAAAAGCAATTGATCTGTTTATAAGGTTTATACTTTTTTTCATCATAATTGTCTCTTTATTACTTATTTTTCAAAAAAATTTTTTGAAAAATAAAAAGAGAAAACCGGATACTTTCCCCAACATGACTGTTTATAATGACGGTTCAAGCGGTACAATGGCTGTTAAGGAACTTCTTGAATCATTTGATTATAAAATTGAAAAAATAATGGAACCTTTATCAAGTTATAAGATGGCAAAGAAAAAAAGCTTTTTTGATAATCCAGGACTTCTGCTAATAATAGAGCCTCAGTACTATTTTAAATCAAAAGATGTCAAAATATTGGAGGAAATTGCAGAAAAAGGTTTTAATATAATTATTTTTTCTGATTATGGAAGCAAGGTCAACAGTTTTGTTGATGCTTCTGCGGATGTTAATTCATATTCTTATATTCTTGGGAATTCAAAAATATACAAGGATGTTTCGACGGATATAACAAGTGTAGTTTATGACAGAACAAAAAAATTGAGCATGCTTAATAATCTTTATTTAAACGGCAAAAAAAGGATCGTAAAACAAGATAAGGAATGGAAACAAATCATTATGGATAATGAAGGAATTTTAGCAATAGAAAAGAATATAGGAGAAGGAAAAATAGTAATTGTATCAGAGTCTGATTTTCTTTCAAACTGGAATATCAGGAAGGAAGATAATGCATTATTTGCTTATCAATTAATTTCATACTATTCCGGTAAATTTAACGATAAAATTGTTTATTTTGAAGAATATCATCATGGATTTCATAAAAAATTCACTTTTTTATATTTTATTGCCAAAAAGGAATATTCTGCATTGATCCTTCAGGTTACTCTTTTTT
>JAFGQB010000167.1 GCA_016935915.1 Spirochaetota bacterium | reverse complement strand
TATCTTTTCCTCTTCAGGTTTATCCTGATTATAAATTTTGCAGATCTTCTGCATGTCAATTGAGCATTTCAAAGCCTTATTGACATTTCTGAATATCACTAGAAAACTGTCTCCTTCCATTTTTAATAAAATACCGTCATTATCCTCAATAATGGGAATGAACATTCTTTCTGATTCATAAATTATCTGAAGAAAATGAATTATTCCGAACTTCTCAACTCCTCTTGAAAAACCCGATAGATCTGTGAACATTATGCACCACTCTTCTCCGAAGAGATCCCATATCCTTTTATCGATTTTTACTTTATCCGCATCCGGTTGTAATCTTTCCTGAATCAGTTTGCTTAATCTGTCTTCGCTTGCGCTTATTGCAATGGATTTTTTAATTATCATATAATCACTCCACAAGCCTTTTAAAAAAGATTTTAATTATTTGTTTTACAAATGTAAAGAAATTTTATATTAATGCTATTATATCATTAATTATTTGTAAAATTAATGACTTACTTTAAAATATTTATAAACGGGAATAAAAAAATGATAATAAGAGAAGCAACTGTAGATGATGCAGATATAATTGTTGAATTGGTAAATTGTCATGCTGATAAAGGTTTGATGCTTTCAAAAACACCTTATAAGGTTTTTTCAACAATACAGAATTTTTTTGTTGCAGAAAAAGACGGAAAGGTCATAGGCTGTGTATCTTTAAGCGTTATATGGAGGGACCTATGTGAAGTATGTTCCCTTGCGGTAGCTGATGATTATAAAGGTCAAGGTATAGGAAAAAAGCTTGTTGAAGTTTGTATTGAAAGAGCCAGAAAATTAAAAATTCCAAGAGTTATTGCATTGACATACCAGAATAAATTTTTTGAAAAACTGGGATTTAAATTTGTTGATAAAGACAAGTTCCCCAGAAAACTATGGAGGGAATGTCTGGAGTGCCCAAAACTGGAGCAATGCGATGAGCTTGCCTATGTATATTACTTATGAAATTTTAAAAAAATAATAATCCGTTCAATAAAACAGGGAAAGGCGGTAAAATTCTCATCGTCTTTTTAGGAGAAATGAGAAACGATCTTCCAGTTAGATTTATTATTTCATTTTAAATCAAAGCAATAAAGAAAATAATTAAAGATTATTACTGTTTATTTTTAAAATTTTTTTTAATGATTATCAAAAATTCAGCTTGACATTATATAAAATCAGGTTTATATATTTATTATTAAGATTAAAAAAGTAAAATAAGATTGAAATTATTAAAAGTTTAAAAAACAATGTTAAGAAAGACCGACAAAATTTTATTACAAACTCAATTAAGAAAAAATTCACTTTTATGCAATAACATTTGACTTTGAAGAAATGCAAATGTGCAGTAAAGAAAAGCTGTTTGGAAACAAAGAAAAATGATCTGGCTTTGAAGGAAAGCAGTACGGAAGTAAAGAAAAGTGATTCGGAAGTGAAGAAAAGTCATTAGTCTTTAAAGAAAACTCATTTGGCGGCAAAGGAAAGTGATTCGTCAATTAAGAAAAGTTATTCAGCAGCTGTGGAATGCGAAGTGTCGTTTAAGAAATGCAATCCGGCAGTAAAGAAAAGTCATCTGGTAGTAAAGAAAAGTGATCCGGCTGTGATGAAAAGTCATTCGGCGATGAAGAAATGCCAATTAATTAAAGAATTTTATATTTTGAATTGAAAGTTTCATAGTTTATGAAGCTTTTTCAAATGTAAGGTATGGGCAGTGCCTGTCCCTTACAGATAAATGATGAAAAAAGTAAAAAGGAGTCAGAAATGACAAAAAAAGAAAATAACAAGTACGCAATGTACAAAAGTTTATTGACTGTTCTTGACGAGAACAGGGAAAAAATCAATGCTATTGAAGGATTAAAGATCATCAGTACCGAGCTGGTTGATATTATTGTTAAAATCAATGAAATTGACAACAGATACAAAAATCTTTCAAAAGGTGCGGCTGACAATAAGTATAATTCAAAAGATATACTTATTGCTGCACTTTTAAAAACAGCAAATGTCCTTTATGTTTATGCCAAAAGAACCGATAATTTCCCTCTTAAAGAACAAAGCGATCTGACTGAATCAGGATTAAAAAAAGGAAGAGACAACGAGCTTCTCCAGAAAGCAAAAACCACAATCGAAAATGCCAAAAAAAATTCAGTAGAAATAACTTCATTACACAAAGACTTCAATGAAGACCTTAAAAAACTTGAAGAACTGTTAACCGGTTTTGAAGACAGTATAAGCAATCAAAGCAGTAAATCAACAGAAAAACAGGCAAGCAGAGAAGCATTGACCGAAGGTTTTAAAAAAGCGGATGATATCATTAAAGAACAGCTTGACCCGTTAATTGAACTCATAAGGGAAAAAGACATTGATCTTTATAATCAGTATTATGCGGCAAGAACAATCAAAGATCTGGGAGTAAGAAAGACGGTGAAAGAAGATGAGAAGATAGAAGATGTATCTGTGAAAGAAAATGTTGAAGGTATTAAAGAAGCTATAAAAAACTAATTTTCCTCCAATAAATTTTAGACCTGTCATGTTATAAAAGCATGGCAGGTTTTTTTTAAATTATCTGGACTGCAGAGTTTTCATATGAACTACATGGATCGCATAGAGAAGAGCAGTTTTAAAGTTACTTTCTTAATCTGCCATCCCTTTGCAGAACTGAAATATCCCCAGTTTTTTATCTATCATTTCGATCTAGATTGAAAATTCTATCCTTTTCCGTTTCGAGCGAAAATTCTATCCCCTGTCATTTCGAGCGAAGCGAGAAATCTTTTGATATATTGACAAAATTTTTAAATTTCACTGATAAAATGTTAAAAATCCGATAAAATATTATAATTTGAAGATTTCTCCTCACTTTGTTCGTCGAAATGACAAAAAGACTGATGTTATAAGAAAAAAAAGTAAATAATT
>JAFGQB010000166.1 GCA_016935915.1 Spirochaetota bacterium | reverse complement strand
GAGGATTGCGGTACAATCAACGGCATAGAAATGACCAGTATTAAAGAAAATGAAGAAGTTGTAGAATCATTAAAAGATAGAATAGTCGGCAGGTTTTCTGCAGAGGATGTTAGAGATCCAATGACAGGTGATATTATAGTAAAAGCCAATGACTTGATAACAGAAGAAATTGCAGAAAAAATCGATGAATTATTTATTGAATCCGTGAGGATCAGATCTGTTTTAACCTGTGAAGCAAAAAAAGGCGTTTGCGTTAAATGTTATGGCAGAAATTTAGCAGAAAATAAAACTGTAGACATCGGTGAAGCAGTAGGCATCATAGCAGCTCAGTCTATCGGTCAACCAGGTACTCAGCTTACAATGAGAACTTTCCATATCGGCGGTGTAGTTACAGGAATGGCTCAGGAAAACACCATAAGATTTGATTATAAAACTTTTATTGAAGATATTAAAGGTTCAACGGTAAATTTAAAAAACCATACTATTTTATTTACAAGAAAAGGTTATCTCTACTTAAGCAGGATAATTAATGAATTTAACACGAGAGGTGGCAAGCTCAAGGTTAAAGATAAGGATAAAGTGGTTATCGGTCAGACATTATTTGTTGATAAAAACGGCAATGAAATTAAATCAACTGATATTGGCTTTGTAAAATTACATGGTGACAAACTTTATAAAACCACTCAAATTCAGGAAATCGTAGTGCCATCCGGTGGTGTTTTATATAAGAAAGTTGGAGAAGCTGTACCGGAAAAAGAAATTATAGTACTTTTTGACCCCTTTGTTCAACCGATCATATCTGAAAAATCAGGTAAAGTAAAATTTAATGACTTAAAAATAGGAATAACCATTAAAGAAGAAATAGATGAAACCACCGGTACTAAAAAGCACAGGGTCGGGGAATCATTTTTGGATACACTTCAACCAAGCATATCAATAATTGACGGCAAAGGTCATGAAACAGCTAAATATCTGTTGCCTGGCGGTGCTTATCTTGATACAAAAGATGGAGCAGTAATTGAAGCGGGTGATACTTTAGCAAAAATTATTAAAAAGAAATCATCAAAGGCAACTGATATTACAGGTGGTCTGCCTAGAGTTGCAGAACTTTTTGAAGCAAGAAAGCCTAAGAATTCAAGTGTTCTTGCTAAAGTCAGCGGAGTAGTAGAGTTCAGAGGAAAGTTGAAAGGTAAAGATATAATTGTTGTTATTGATAATTTTAAAAATGAAGTTAAACATATTGTTCCGGCCGGGTCATATTTACTGGTTAGAGAGGGAGATTTAATAAAAGCAGGAGATCAGGTTTCCGAAGGTAATATTAATCCTCATGATGTATTGACTATTTTAGGGGAAAATGCTCTTCAGCAATTTATGATGGATGAAATTCAATCGGTTTACAGGCTTCAGGGAGTCAATATAAATGATAAACATATTGGTGTAATTTTAAGACAGATGATGAAAAAGGTCGAAATAACAATAATCGGCGATACCAGATTTATACTTGGACAGCATGTAGATAAATGGGAATTTATTGAAGAAAACAAAAAAGTTGTTAAAGAGGGTGGTCAGCCGGCAGTAGCAAGACCTATTTTAATGGGTATAACAAAAGCTTCATTGTCGATTGATTCATTCTTGAGTGCTGCATCATTCCAGGAAACAACAAGAGTATTAACAAATGCTTCAATAAAAGGAATGACTGACAGTTTAAGTGGTTTAAAAGAAAATGTTTTGATTGGGCATTTAATACCAGCAGGTACAGGTATAAGCTATTATAAAAATATTAAACTTTACGATGAAAATATGTTTGATCTTGATGTTTCAATAAGTAAAATAATGGAAGAAAAAAACAAACTTGTTGGGGAAAATGCAATTCTGGATAAACAGAATTTAGACAGAATAGGTAAATAATTTTATTATATATATGAAATAAATGCCGGATTTTAGCAGAATCTGGCATTTTATAATATTTTTTTTCAATTTGTTTAAAATAAAAGTTTAATTATCATTATTATTTTTATAATTATACTTAATAAAATAATTGACAAAAATTAATATTTCTGATAAGTTACAACTTCGTATTTAGTTAGATTTTATTTATTTTAAATATAGATAATGGAGATATTTAATGCCAACAATTAATCAATTAATTCGAATAGGAAGGAAAAAAAGTCATTCAAAGACTAAATCGCCTGCTTTAAAAAATTGTCCTCAAAGAAGAGGAGTTTGTACACGCGTAATGACTTTAACCCCTAAAAAACCTAATTCAGCTTTAAGAAAGGCTTGCAGAGTTAGGTTGACCAGCGGATTTGAAGTCACAGCATATATTCCAGGGGTTGGACATAATTTACAGGAACACTCTGTTGTATTGATAAGAGGCGGACGTGTTAAAGATTTGCCTGGTGTTAGATATCATGTAGTCAGAGGTGCATTGGATACACTTGGTGTTGAAGATAGAAAACGCGGCAGATCAAAGTATGGCGCTAAAAAACCAAAAGCATAAGGGAGTATTTTAATGTCTAGATGCAAACATATAACAAAAAGAGAAATTTTACCTGATGAAAAATATAATCATATAATCATGTCAAAATTTATAAATATTTTAATGACAAGAGGAAAAAAATCTGTTTCAAGAAAAATTTTTTATACTACTTTAGATAATTTAGAAAAGAAAACTAAAAAAAATCCTATAGAAGTTTTTGAAAAAGCTCTTGATAATGTTAGACCTATTGTTGAGGTTAAATCAAGAAGAGTTGGCGGAGCTACTTATCAGGTGCCTGTTGAAGTCTCTGAAAGCAGAGGTATTGCTCTTGCTATGAGATGGATAGCTTCTTATTCCCGCGCCAGAAATGAAAAAACAATGGCGGATAAACTTACCGGCGAGTTGATGGATGCTTACAATCAAACCGGAACTACGTTTAAGAAAAGGGAAGATACTCACAAAATGGCAGAAGCTAATAAGGCATTTTCACATTTTAGGTGGTAAGTAAAGTTTTAAAGGATTAAAAAAATCATGGCTCGTCAAATTTCATTAGATAAAACTCGTAATATAGGTATAATGGCGCATATTGATGCAGGGAAAACAACTTTTACAGAAAGAGTTTTGTATTATACAGGAGTCAGTCATAAAATAGGTGAGGTTCATGACGGTGAAGCCACCATGGACTGGATGGAACAGGAAAAAGAACGCGGCATTACAATAACTTCAGCTGCAACAACCTGTTTTTGGCTTGATCATAGAATTAATATTATCGACACACCAGGACATGTTGATTTCACTGTAGAAGTTGAAAGATCTTTGAGAGTATTAGATAGTGCAATAGCAGTTTTTTGTTCAGTAGGCGGTGTTCAGCCGCAATCTGAAACTGTTTGGAGGCAGGCAAATAAATATAATGTGCCTAGATTGATATTTGTTAATAAAATGGACAGGGTAGGCGCTGATTTTTATAATGTTATAAAAGAAACAAGAGAAAAATTAGGTGCCAGGTCAGTTCCGGTTCAGATACCTATTGGAGCTGAAAGTCAATTTAAAGGCATAATTGACCTGGTTAAAATGAAGGCTTATATTTTTAATGAGGATGATAAGACTGCCATTAATTTTTCAGAACAATCGATACCTGATGATTATATTGAACAGGCTAAAATTTACAGAGAAAATCTACTTGAAAATATAAGCGATTATGATGATCAGCTTATGGAAGATTATCTTGAAAATAAACCTATTAAAATTGAAAAAATTAAAGAGGTTATAAGAAAAGCTACTATTGAAATGAAGATTTTTCCGATGCTTTGCGGAGCCGCATTTAAAAATAAAGCAGTACAGCATGCATTAGATGCAATAATTGATTATCTTCCTTCACCTTTAGATTTGCCAGCTATAAAAGGGATTGAACCTGGAGATGGAGATACTATTGAAAGAAAGGTAGATGATAATGAACATTTTAGCGCACTTGCTTTTAAAATAATGACAGATCCGTATGTGGGAAGATTAACTTTTTTCAGAATATATTCTGGGACATTGAAAAGTGGATCATATATTTACAATGCAACCAGTGATAAAAGAGAAAGAATCGGTAGATTGGTTAGAATGCATGCCAATAAGCGTGAAGAAATCAATGAAATGTACACTGGTGATATTGGCGCTGCTGTAGGATTAAAATACACGACAACCGGTGATACGCTTTGTGATGAAAATAATTTGATTATTCTGGAGTCAATGGTTTTTCCTGATCCTGTTATTTCAGTTGCCATTGAACCAAAATCTAAAAGTGATAGTGACAAGTTAGGTGTATCACTAGCAAAATTATCGGAAGAAGATCCGACATTTAAAGTTCATGTTGATAAAGAAACAGGTCAAACTATTATCCGGGGCATGGGTGAATTGCATCTTGAGATAATAGTTGATAGAATATTTAGAGAGTTTAAAGTTGCAGCTAATGTAGGCATGCCTCAAGTTGCATATAGAGAAACATTGAAGACTGTATCGGATCTAGATTACAAATATGCAAAGCAGTCCGGCGGCAAAGGGCAGTATGGTCATATAAAAGTAAAATTTGAACCTATGCCTCCGGGTACCGGATTTGTTTTTGAAAATAAAATTGTCGGCGGAAGAATACCAAAAGAATATATACCGGCTGTAGAAAACGGTATATTTGAATCATCATATAACGGTATTTTAGCAGGTTTTCCTGTAGTTGACTTTAAGGCTGTTTTATATGACGGTTCGTTTCATGAAGTTGATTCTTCTGAAATGGCTTTTAGAATTTGTGCTTCACTTTCATTTAAAGAAGGCATGAAAAAAGCGAAAATGGTTTTGCTTGAACCAATTATGGATGTTGAAGTTGTTACACCTGATGATTATACAGGGGAAATAATTGGAGATTTAAACGGCAAACGAGGTAGGATAGAAAGTCTTGAAGACAAGACTTCTTATAAACAAATAAGGGCAAAGGTGCCGCTTGCTAGTATGTTTGGTTATTCAACTTCCTTAAGATCAATGTCGCAAGGAAGAGCAAATTATACAATGCAATTTGACTGCTATCAAGAAGTACCGGCAAGCATTGCAGAAAATATTATTAAAAAATACAATGCAGTGTAAAATTATTTAAGTTATTTTAAACAAAAGGAGGATTAATAAAAAATATGGCAAAAGAAGTTTTTAACCGAACAAAACCGCATGTTAATGTTGGTACTATTGGTCATGTAGACCATGGAAAAACTACATTAACGGCTGCTTTAACTGCGTATTGTGCTAAAAAATTCGGAACTAGAGCATTCAAATATGATGAAATTGATAATGCGCCTGAAGAAAAAGCTAGAGGCATTACTATTAATACCAGACATGTTGAATATGAAACTGATAAAAGACATTATGCTCATGTTGATTGTCCGGGGCATGCTGATTATATTAAAAATATGATTACTGGTGCTGCTCAAATGGATGGAGCTATATTAGTAGTTGCTGCTACTGATGGCGCTATGCCTCAAACAAGAGAACATATACTTTTAGCAAGGCAGGTTCAAGTTCCATATATTATTGTTTTTATGAACAAATGCGACGCTGTTGATGATGCTGAATTATTGGACTTGGTTGAAATGGACATCAGGGACTTATTGACACAATATGAATTTCCTGGAGATAAAATTCCTGTTATCAGAGGATCGGCATTATTAGCTATGGAAAAACCTGATGATGAAAAAAATGTTAAGTGTTTACAAGAATTATTAGATGCACTTGACAATTACATTCCTGTACCTGAAAGACAGGAAAATTTAGATTTCTTAATGCCTGTAGAAGATATTTTTTCTATATCAGGCAGGGGTACGGTTGCAACAGGTAGAATCGAAAGAGGTACTATAACTGTAGGAACTGAAGTTGAGATTGTAGGTATACATGATACTCAGAAAACAACAGTTACCGGTGTTGAAATGTTCAATAAATTACTTGATAAAGGTATTGCAGGAGACAATGTCGGTTTATTGTTAAGAGGTATTGATAAAAAATCAATAATTAGAGGACAGGTTATCGCAAAAATTGGTTCTATTACACCGCATAAGAAATTTAAAGCAACAACATATATTCTTAAAAAAGAAGAAGGTGGAAGACATACAGCATTCTTTGAAGGTTATAGACCTCAGTTTTTCTTTAGAACAACTGATGTTACCGGTATAGTTCATTTACCGGAAGGTACAGAAATGGTAATGCCTGGTGATACTGTTAACCTTACCTGTGAATTAATTTCAACAATTGCAATGGAAAAGAATTTAAAATTTGCAATCAGGGAAGGCGGAAGAACAGTCG
This sequence comes from Spirochaetota bacterium, assembly GCA_016935915.1. Lineage (GTDB taxonomy): Bacteria > Spirochaetota > GWE2-31-10 > GWE2-31-10 > JAFGQB01 > JAFGQB01. Next base: position 30,161 of record JAFGQB010000166.1, on the reverse strand, counting down.
GTGCCGGTTCAGTTACTGAAATTGTCGAATAATTATTATATAAATAGAGCCTATAAATTATAATAGGCTCTATATTTTATTATTTATTATATAGATGATCATTAAGATTATTTATATATAACTTAAAAGTTATAATTGATTATTCATGGATTTAAAATTTTTTTTGATATTTTAATTAAAAATATAAAATTAGGACTTTTTTAAGCATTTTTAAAAAAGTTTTATTAATTTGATTAATAATACTTTAATTAAATTTATTTTTATTTAATATTCTTTTATTAGTTATTTAATAAAAGTATTAAAAAAATATTGATTTATTAACTTAAATATGTTAATCTCTTCCGACCTAAATTTTTAAATATTTAGTAAAAAAAGATTAACATATTTAAGTTAATAATTAATTTATACATTTTTTAATGAATTAAGAGGTTTTTATGTCTACACAAAAGGTTAGAGTCAGATTAAGAGGATATGATATTGAATTATTAGATAAAGCCGCTAAATCAATAGTAAATGCAGTAAAAAGCACAGGTGCTAAGTATTCGGGGCCGATTCCATTGCCAACAGAAATTAATAAATATACAGTATTAAGATCTGTGCATGTAAATATAAAATCAAGAGAACAATTTGAAATGCGGACACATAAGAGATTAATTGATATAGAACCAGTTGAAGGTACATTAGATGCTATGATGAAGCTTGAGCTTGCAGCTGGTGTGGATGTAGATATTAAACAAAATTAATTATATAAAATAAAAAAAAGGATTTTGTTATGTTAGGATTAGTAGCCAAAAAAGCCGGAATGACTCAACTGTTTTCAGAAGAAGGTAACCTTATACCTGTAACAGTAATTAAAGTTGATAAAAATATTGTTATAAATAAAAGAAATAAAGAAAAAGATGGTTATAATGCTTTGATTTTGGGCGTTGAAGATTTAAAAGAGAATAAGGCAAGCAAACCTTACCTTGCTCAATTTAAAGATAATGTTAAACCTAAAAGATATTTAAAAGAATTCTCAGTTGAAAATCCTGACCAATATCAGATCGGACAGGAAATAGGATTAGAAATTTTTAACGGGATAAAATATGTTGACGTTATTGGACAGTCTAAAGGAAAAGGATACCAGGGCGTTATGAAGAGGCATGGTTTTGGCGGAGGTCCAAGTACTCATGGTTCTAAAATGCACAGACATAACGGATCAACAGGACAGAACTCTTATCCGTCAAGAGTCTTTAAAGGTTTAAAAAGGGCAGGTAGAATGGGTAATGACAGAGTCACTGTTTTGAATCTTAAGGTTGTTGATATGGATGTTGAAAAGAATTTAATTATGGTAAAAGGATCAATACCAGGCAATAAAAAGAATTTATTGTATATTAGAAAAGCAGTAAAAAAATAAAATTGGATTACAAATAAAAGGATATCATTATGAAGATTAATATGATTAATATTAAAGGAAAAGAATCAAAAGAGATTGAATTAAATGATAAAATTTTTAATATTACTCCAAATAAATTTTTGATTTATGAAGCTATTAAAAATGAATTAGCTAATAAAAGACAAGGTACATCTTCAACAAAAACCAAAGCAGAAGTTGAAGGATCCGGATCAAAACCACATAAACAGAAAGGTACTGGAAGAGCAAGAGTAGGGACAAAACGAAATCCAGTCTGGAGAGGCGGGGGTGTTGCATTTGGCCCAAAACCAAGAGATTATTCCTATGTATTGCCGAAAAAAATCAAAAGATCCGCTTATAAATCAATACTATCATTAAAATTGAAAGAAGGAAATTTAAAGGTAATTGAAAATTTTGATGTTCAAGACGGTAAAACAAAATCATTTATTGAAATTTTTAAGCCTATTTTAAAAGAGGAAAAAAGCTCATTGATAGTATCAGACAGTAATAATACTTTAATGATCAAGAGGGCAAGTAACAATATATCATGGATAAATTGTTTGAATTACAAAAGAATGATGGCGCATACTTTGTATTATTCTAAAAATATAATTTTAACAGAAGATGCAGCATTAGAATTAAATAAATTTTTTAAGGATTAAATATGTTAAGAGACGATCAAATAATTATTAAACCGCATATCACTGAAAAAACAACTAATTTAAGGGAATCTCAAAATAAATATGTTTTTATTGTTCATAAAAATGCTAATAAAATAATGATAAAGAATGCTATAAAAAAAATATTTAATATCATGCCGCTGGATGTTAATGTTATTAATATCAAGGGTAAAGGAAAAAGAGTTAGATATAAATATGGATTTACTTCATCTTTTAAAAAAGCAGTTGTAACTCTTAAAAAGGGTGATAAAATTGCTATTTTTGAAGGTGCATAAGGAGTTGATAAAGTGGGAATAAAAAGATATAAACCGGTTGCACCGGGATTAAGATATAAGACAAGTTTAACATATGAAGAATTATCAGATACTAAACCCTTAAAATCATTAACAAAGGGTAAAAAAAGATTAAGCGGCAGAATGAATACAGGTACAATTTCTGTAAGAAGAAAAGGCGGCGGACATAAAAAGAAATTCAGGACTATTGATTTTAAAAGAGATAAATTTAATATAGAGGCAAAAGTTGTTTCTATAGAATATGATCCAAACAGAAGTGCAAATATTGCACTGCTTACTTATAAAGACGGTGAAAAAAAATATATTATTGCTCCTGATAAATTGGAAGTCGGTAGTATTATTATGTCTGGTGATAAAGCTTTGTTATCTGTAGTTGGACATACTAAAAAATTAAAAGACATACCTGTAGGTTCAATAATTCATAATGTAGAATTAGAACCTGGCAAGGGCGCTCAGATAGCAAGATCAGCGGGTTCGTTTGTTCAGATTTCTGGTTTTGAAAAAGATAAGGCAATTGTTAAGATGCCTTCAGGAGAAATACGTTTTATTAATTCAAATTGTTATGCAACTTTTGGGACTGTCGGCAATTTAGATCATAAGAACATTATGATCGGTAAAGCAGGAAGAAAAAGATGGTTGGGTAAAAGACCTAAAGTTCGAGGCGTTGCAATGAATCCTATTGACCATCCTCATGGTGGTGGAGAGGGAAGAACTTCAGGCGGCAGGCATCCAGTTTCCCCTTGGGGTTTACCAACTAAAGGTTATAAAACCAGAAATCCAAGAAAGGTTTCAAGTAAATTAATTATCAGAAGAAGAAAAAAATAATAATAAGGAGTTTTAGGTGTCTAGAAGCGTTAAAAAAGGACCTTTTATTGATAAGCATCTTTATAATAAAGTTATAGAAACTAAAAATTCAGATAAGAAAAAACCAATAAAAACCTGGTCAAGGAGATCAACAATATTTCCTGAAATGGTTGGATTGACAATCAATGTTTATAACGGGAAAAAATTTATCCCTGTCTTTATTACTGAAAATTCTGTTGGTCATAAATTGGGTGAATTTGCACCTACCAGGATTTTTCATGGACATAGCGGTTCTGAAAAGAAAGGAAAGGTGTCATAATGGAAACAGCAAGTGCATTAGAAAAATATATTAGAATTTCTCAATTTAAAGTAAGAAGAATATCTAATGAATTGGCAAACAAGAAAGTAATTGATGCAGAGTCTTATTTATCTGTATTACCTAATAAAGGAGCTTTGCATTTAAAAAAAGCTATTCATTCAGCCAGAACTAATTATATGAAAAAATTTCCAAATACTGATGAAGAAAATTTGTATATTAATAAAATTTTGGTTAATCAAGGTGCGATGATGAAAAGATTTCATCCTATCGGCAGAGGAAGAGTTGGAAGAATTTTAAAAAGATCCTGCCATATATATGTAGAAGTTTGTGAAAAAGAAGGAGCTAAATAATGGGACAAAAAGTTAATCCTACCAGTTTAAGGCTTGGAATTATTAAAACATGGAATTCAGTGTGGTATTCAGAGAAAAAAAATTATGCAAAAGCTCTTCATGAAGATTTGGCTATTAGAAAATATATCAAAGATTTTAATTTTACCGGAGATAAAAAAAATCAGGCACAGCATTTAAAAACAAGTCCTGAAATTTCAGCGGTTCAAATTTTCAGAAAACCTGACAGGGTTACGGTAGTTATTAACACTTCACGACCTGGAGTTGTAATTGGTGCAGATGGAAAAAATATTCAGGAGATTACTAAATATATATCCAAAATTACTTCTTTAAAAGTTGATGTTAAAATTAAAGAAATAAAGAAACCAGAAATAGATGCAAAATTAATTGCAGAAAATGTAGCTAAGCAATTGTCTGCAAGATTTCCTTTTAGAAGAATAATGAAAAAAGTTATTCAAGATGCAAAAAAATCAGGAGTTGGTGGAATAAAAATTCAATGTTCAGGCAGATTGGGCGGTGCTGATATGGCAAGGACTGAATGGTATAGAGACGGTAGAATTCCTTTACATACTTTAAGAGCAGATATAGAATACGGGACAGCTACAGCTTTTACTACATATGGTACATCAGGTGTAAAAGTTTGGATTTTTCATAAAGAAGTAATAAAAAAAGATATAAAAGAAGATGCAGGTCAGTTGATTAAAAGACCAAGACGAAATAGCGAAAAATAATTATTATTGGAGATATAATATGTTACAGCCAAAAAAAACTAAATATAGAAAACAACAACGATGGGATTTCAGCGGTAAGTGCAGTAAAGGTAATAAAATTACTTTTGGCGAATATGGTTTGATTTCTCTAGAACCAAAATTATTAACAACAAGACAGATTGAAGCAGCAAGAAGAACCATAACAAGGGCTTTAAAAAGAAAAGGAAAAGTATGGATTACTGTATTTCCGGATGTGCCATATACTAAAAAACCGGCTGAAACCAGACAGGGAAACGGTAAAGGTAATTTAGAATATTATGTCGTTATTGCAAAACCGGGCTTGGTTTTATTTGAAATATCAGGTGTGGAAGATGAGGTTGCACATGAAGCTTTTTGGCTGGCAGGTCAGAAATTACCTGTTAAAACCAAAGTCATTAAAAGGGAACAATTTTAATTAAACAGGATAATTATTATGAAAAAGAATAATTTAAAAGAAAAAACAAATGAAGAACTAATTGCTGAAAAAGAAAAAACTATTAATGAATTAAAAGATTTAAGATTTAAAAGGGTTTCTGGCGTTATTGAAAATCCTTTAAAATTAAGAACTTTAAAAAGAATGATTGCCAGAATTAATACTATTTTACATTTAAGAGAAATAGACAAATTAAAAAAAGAATTAATGGAGAACTAAGGTGAGCGAAGATAAGAAAATTAAATCGTTTATAGGTCTAGTTGTAAGTGATAAGATGGACAAAACTATAGTGGTTTCTGTAGAATACAATAAGATGCATAGATTATACAAAAAATATGTCAAAAGAAGGAAAAAATTTAAAGTTCATGATGAAAAAAATGATTGTAAAAAAGGCGATATGGTAAAAATAATCGGAACAAATCCAATAAGTAAAGAAAAAAAATGGAAGCTTGCTGAAATTATCAGCAGAGCAAAATAGGAGGATATTATGATACAACAGGAAACACTTTTAAAGGTTGCTGATAATAGCGGGGCTAAAATCGTTAAATGTATTAAAGTCCTTGGTGGAACAAGAAGAAGATATGCTTCATTAGGAGATATAATTACAGTATCAGTAAGGCAGGCTTTACCAAATCAGCCTGTAAAAAAAGGAAATAAATTAAAGGGTGTAATAGTAAGAGTAAACAAGGAAGTTAAGAGAGATGATGGATCATATATAAAATTTGATGATAATGCAATTGTGATAATTGACACCAATAATAATCCTAAAGGTACTCGTGTATTTGGTCCTGTAGCAAGAGAATTAAGAGATAAAGATTTTATGAAAATTATTTCATTAGCACCAGAAGTGCTATAATTTTGGAGATAAAGCATGTTAAAATATAAAAAAATAAGAAAAGGTGATTTAGTTAAAGTTTTATCAGGAAAAGATATAGGTAAAACAGGTTCTGTCTTGAAAGTCGAAAGAGATAAAGGCAGAGTACTTGTAGAAGGTGTTAATTTACATAAAAAATCTATGAGAAAAACACAAAAAAATCAAGTAGGTGGCATAAAAGATATTGAATCTCCATTAAAAATTTCAAATGTTATGATCATTTGTCCAAAATGTAAAAAACCAACAAGAATAAGTTTTTTAATAAAAAATGATAAAAAATTAAGAATATGCAAAAAATGCAATGGCGAGATTTGATAGGTTTAAGGAGTAATTACAAATGGAAGTACAATTAAAAAAAATATATAACAAAAACATAAAAAATGATTTAATTAAGCATTTTAATTATAAAAATATAATGATGGTCCCTAAAATTGAAAAAATTATAATAAATATGGGATTAGGGATAGCTATCCAGGACAAAAAAAAGTTAGATAGCGCAGTAAATGAATTAAGTACTATTACCGGTCAAAAAGCTGTTAAGACAAAGTCCAAAAAATCTATAGCAAATTTTAAATTAAGAGATGGAATGGAAATTGGATGTAAAGTTACTTTGAGAGGAGATAGAATGTATGAATTCCTTGAAAGATTAATAAATTATTCTATTCCAAGCATTAAAGACTTTAGAGGATTAAATCCAAATAGTTTTGATGGTTATGGTAATTATACTTTTGGCATTAAGGAACATATAATTTTTCCTGAAATTGATTATGATAAAATTGAAGATATTAAAGGAATGAATATTACAATAACTACAACTGCAAAAACTGATGAAGAAGCAAAAATGTTGTTGGAAAAATTTAATTTTCCTTTTAGAAAAAAATAGGAGAAATAGATGGCTAGAAAGGCAATGATTAACAAATCGAATAAAACCCCTGTATATCCCCATAGGAAATATCACAGGTGTAAAATATGTGGAAGATCCAGAGGTTATTTAAGAAGATTTGAGATGTGCAGAATTTGTTTTAGAAAATTAGCAAGTCAAGGATTAATTCCGGGTGTAACAAAATCATCTTGGTGAATATTTCTAAATTAAAGGAGAGAAAATGGCTATACATGATCCAATAAGCAATATGCTGTCGAAAATTAAAAACGGTATAACAGCAAAACATGATAAGGTAGATATTCAACAATCAAAAGAAAAATTAGAAATAATAAAAATATTAAAAAATGAAGGATATATTAAGAATTTCAAAAAAGTAACAGAAGAAAATAAAACTTTTTTAAGAGTATATTTGAAATATGATAATGTAGGAAATTCAGTTATATTAGGAATTAAAAGAATTAGTAAACCTGGTAGAAGAATTTACAAAGGTTATAAAGATTTTGATAGATTGTATAATGGAATGGGTACTTTTATTATTTCAACATCAACTGGAATCACAACTGATAAAAAGGCAAAGGAAAGAAAAGTTGGTGGCGAAATTTTATGCGCAGTGTGGTAATAATTAAACTTGACAATTTGTAATTATTAGTTTAAATTCCACAAATATTTTTATGTTTTTTTAATAATTTTAGTTAAATTTTTACTAATTTATAGAGATTTTATATAAAATAGGGAGAAAATCGTGTCAAGAATAGGTAAATTGCCTATAGTAATACCAGATGGTGTTAATATTGAGTATAATAATTCAGAAATTAATATTAAAGGTCCTAAGGGAAATTTAAATTTAAAATTAAGACCTGAAATAAAATTAGAAAAAAAAGATAATCAATTAATTGTTGCAAGGATAAATGAAAGTAAATCAGTTAAATCTTTGCATGGATTATTTAGAGTTTTAATTAATAATATGGTAATTGGCGTAACTAATGGTTATCAAAAAAAATTAGAAATAGTTGGCACCGGTTATAGGGCTAATGTTCAAGGAAAGAAACTAACTTTAAATTTAGGATATTCTTATCCTTATGAATTTGATATACCTGAAGGAATCAATATTGTAGTTGATAATAACACAAATATTTTTATATCAGGAATCAACAAAGAATTAGTTGGTGAAACCGCTGCAGTTATCAGAAAAATGAGACCGCCGGAACCATATAAGGGTAAAGGTATTAAATATTCAACTGAAATTATCAAGAAAAAAGCAGGAAAATCTGGAAAATAATTAATACTTTTTTAAATTTTTAGAGAGGTTTATTGTGAAAAAAATCGAATTGCAAAAAAAGAGAAGATTACGAAGAAAAAGAATAATTAGAAAACAATTAGCTGGGACATTAAAAAAACCAAGATTATCTGTTTTTAAAAGTAATAAATATATATATGTTCAAGCAATAAATGATGATGACGGAAATACTATTGCAGCATCATCAAGTTTAAATTTAAAGGCTAAAGATAGAAAACTGAATAAAGATGTAGCTTTTAAAGTGGGGGAAGAAATTGCAAAAAAATTATTAGAAAAAAAGATTAATGAAGCTGTTTTTGATAGAAACGGATTTTTATATATTGGCAGAGTTAAATCATTAGCAGATGGTGCTAGAAAGCAAGGTATTAAGTTCTAATTTAGGGGGATGTTATTAAATGGCAGATTTTGAAAATTTAAATGAGGATTTTAAAGAAACTTTAACTGAAAAACTTATAAAATTAAGCAGAGTGGCAAAAGTCGTTAAAGGTGGAAGAAGATTTAGTTTCGCTGCTATGGTAGCTGTCGGTGACAATAACGGCAGTGTAGGCATTGGATATGGAAAAGCTAATGAATTAACTGATTCAATTTCTAAGGCTAATCAACATGCAAGAAAAAATTTAATTAAAGTAAATTTAAATAAAAATAAATCATTGCCTCATGATATTATTGGTGTTTATAAATGCTCAAAAATTATTATGAAACCTGCTGTTCCGGGTACAGGTGTCATTGCCGGCGGAGCAGTTAGAATGATTATGGAGGCAGCAGGGGTTAAAGATGTTTTGACCAAGATCATAGGATCTAAAAATCAATTGAACGTTGCAAAAGCGACATTCAATGGTCTTTTATCATTAAGAAATATTAAAGAAGTGGCAAATAATCGCGGGAAAAAAATTATAGATCTATTTTAATTAAGGTGTTTTTATGGCTGAAAAAAATGAAAAAAAATAAAGGTACAATTGATTAAATCACCTTTTGGTTTTGAAAAAGATCAAATTGGTACTGTTAGAGCTTTGGGCTTAAAAAAAATCAGACAAATAAGAGAAGTTAAGGATACTCCTGTTATCAGAGGAATGATTTTTAAAATTAAACATTTAGTGAAAGTATTATAAAATAATTTATGAACGAGGGAACAAAAATGGAAGGTTTAAAACCACCAGCAGGTGCGGTTAAAAAGAAAAAGATTATAGGCAGAGGTGTAGGCTCAGGTATGGGAAAAACCTCAACAAAAGGTCATAAAGGTCAAAATGCAAGAAAAGGCGGCGGAGTTAGAGTAGGTTTTGAGGGAGGACAAACTCCTCTTTACAGAAGAATTCCAAAAAGAGGATTTAAAAATTTTAATTTTAAAAAAGAATTTAATGAAATTAATATATATGTTTTAAATAATTTTAAAAGCGGGGATAAAGTAGATAAAGAAACATTAAATAAAAAAGGTTTAATTTCATCAAAAAAGATGGATTTAAAGATACTTGGTACAGGTGAATTAACAAAAAAATTGGAAGTTTATGCAGATAGTTTTTCAAAACAGGCAATTGAAAAGATTGAAAAGGCAGGCGGAAAAGCGGTTCTTATAGAAAAAAAGAATAACAAAAAGAAAGTTAAGGATAACAATAATGTTAAGGTTGAGAAAAAGATAGAATTAGATAAACAGGAAAAGATGGAAAAAATAGAAAAAAAAGATAAGATAGAAAAGGAAGAAAAGTGATGAAAAACTTAAAAAGGGGTAAATATTAATCATGTTTAATAATTTCATTAATATTTTTAAAATTAAAGAACTAAGAAATAGAATTTTATTTACAATATTTATCCTGGTAATATTTAGAATTGGTGCTCAAATACCTGTTCCGGGAGTAAATTTTGAAGCATTATCAAGATTTATTGAATCCCAAAAACAACAATCAAGCGGAGGGAATCCGTTATTTGAATATTTTAATTTTTTTGCAGGCGGTGCATTTAATAGGATAAGTATTTTTTCTTTAGGTATAATGCCCTATATTACTACTTCTATTATAATGCAGCTGTTATTAATGGTATTCCCAACATTAAAAAGAATGTCTGAAGAAGAAGGTGGCAGAAGGAAGATTAATCAGTTTACAAGAATAGGAACAGTTGTAGTTTGTCTTCTGCAGAGTTTTATGGTTATAAATCAGATTAATAATTTTAATAGTCCGAGTTTAAGAATAATTGCTTTTGAGAATAATTTGTGGCTTTTTTATTTTTCAACAATAATAATTACAACAACAGGTACAATGATTTTAATGTGGCTTGGCGAAAAAATCACTGAAAATGGTATAGGAAACGGTATATCTTTGATTATTTTTGCTGGTATAGTTGCCAGAGTGCCGGATGCATTATTTGAATTAATAAATAAAGTAAAAGATAAAAGCTTGGAATTACCAATAGTTTTGTTAATTATGGGAGTTTATTGTTTTATTATTGCTTTAGTTATTTATGAACAGCAGGGTCAAAGAAAAATACCTGTTAATTATGCAAAAAGGGTAATAGGTAGAAAAGTTTATGGATCTCCCAGCACTTATTTGCCTTTAAAAATAAATCCATCTGGAGTTATTCCTATTATTTTTGCTAATGCTGTTTTGGTATTTCCTCAATCTCTGACTCAGCTTAATACTAAGTGGGAATTTTTAAATGCTATAGGCAGAGCTTTGCATCCAGACAGAGCGCTTTATCTTGTACTTTATGCAGCTTTAATTATTGCATTTTCTTATTTTTATACTCAAGTACAATTTAATCCTATAGAAATAGCAAAAAATATAAGAGAGCATGGGGGAAGTGTTCCTGGGATTCCAATTAATAAATTAGAAGAGTATATTGCAAAAGTTTTAAATAGAATAGTTCTTCCAGGTTCAATATTTTTATCTTTTATAGCAATTATTCCTACAATTATCATAAGATTGATTCCAAACTTTCCAGTAAGTTTTGCGTATTTACTAGGTGGTACATCTTTGATAATTATTGTAGGTGTTGATTTAGATACTATGAGCCAGATTGAAAGCCATTTAAAAATGCATTATAGAGATGGCTTGACAAAAAAAGGAAAAATTAGATCAAGAAATTTTTAGGTGGTAAAAAATGAAAGTAAGAGCAAGTGTAAAACCAATCTGCGATAAATGCAGGGTAATAAAAAGAAGAGGCGTTATAAGAATTATTTGTGATAACCCAAGACATAAACAAAGACAAAAATAAGGGAGTTTAAATATGGCAAGAATTGCTGGTATTGATTTACCGAATAAACCAGTTGAAATAGCAATAACTTATATTCATGGAATCGGAAGATCTTCTGCTAAAATTATTTGTGACAAGGCGGGTGTTAAATTAGGTTCAAGAATGAATGATTTAACTGAGCATGAAATAAATGAAATAAGAAAAATCATTGAAAATGATTTTGTTGTTGAAGGACGTTTACGCGGTTTGGTACAAATGAATATTAAACGTCTGATGGATATAGGCTGCTATCGCGGTCTAAGACATAGAAAAAGTCTACCTGTTAGGGGACAAAGAACAAAAACTAATGCAAGAACTCGAAAAGGTAAAAAGAAGACTGTTGCAGGAAAAAAGAAAAAATAATTAAGGGAGATATATCTTGGCTACAACTAAAACAAAAGGTAAAAAGAAAGAAAAGAAAATTATTGCATCCGGAAAGGTTTTTATTCAGGCATCATTTAACAATACTATTGTATCTGTTACTGATCAGAACGGGAATGTTTTATCATGGTCTTCATCGGGTAAAATATCCGGATTCAGAGGCGCTAAAAAAGCAACGCCGTTCGCTGCTCAGATAGTAACAGAAGATGCTGTAAAAAAATCTATGGATGTTTATGGATTAAAAGAGGTTGAAGTATTTGTAAAAGGCCCTGGTATAGGCAGAGATTCAGCAATAAGATCAATAACTAATGCTGGTTTAAAAATTAAATTGATTAAAGATGTTACTCCTATTCCACATAATGGATGTAGACCTAAAAAAAGAAGAAGAGTTTAATTTATAAGGAGAATTTTAAATATGGCTAGATATACTGGACCTAGGTGTAGATTATGCAGATCACAAAAACAGAAATTAATGCTGAAAGGTGATAGATGCTTGTCTGTTAAATGTCCTATTGATAAAAAAGTTAGTTTTTTAAGAAAGGGACCTCCGGGTAGACCTGCAAATGCACGAATAAAAAAAATATCAAATTATGGTGTACAGCTAAAAGAAAAAGAAAAATTAAAAGAAATATATGGATTGTTAGAAAAACAATTTAAAAGATTTTTTAATATGGCTCAAAGAAAAAAAGGCATTACTGGTGAAAATTTACTGGTACTTTTAGAGACCAGACTGGATAATGTTTTATATAGAACTCATATTGCTTCATCAAGACAACATGCAAGGCAATTAGTATTGCATAAACATGTAAAAATTAATGACAAAACTTCAAACATACCATCTATTATTTTAAAGCAGGGAGATGTTGTTACATTAAAAGAAAGCGGTAAAAAATTAATATCAGTTTTAGAATCATTAAAAAGGGTCGGAACAGATGGAGTTCCATCATGGCTTGAAATAAATCCGGATGAAGTGAGAGTTATTATTAAAGATTTACCAGCTAGGAAAGATCTTGTTTATCCGGGAACAATTAATGAGCAATTAATTGTTGAATTGTATTCTAAATAAATAATTAATAGGAGAAAAATCAGTGAATCAAAAGGTTTTATTAAAAGGTTTTAAAAAACCCAAAACCATTCAATATGAAAAAGAAGTTAATACTCCTAATTTTGGCAAGTTTATTATATATCCCTTTGAAAGAGGTTTTGGACATACTATCGGTAATACTTTTAGACGGGTATTACTTTCATCAATGCCTGGATATGCTATTTCGGCAATTAGGATTGTTACTTATAATAAAAGCAATGAATTAAAAATTGTTACATCAGAATTTGATACAATTGAAGAAGTTGTGGAAGAAACTTTAGAAGTAATAAGAAACTTAAAAAATGTAAAATTAAGATTAATGGATGATATTGAATCAAAGACAATAAGAATTGAAAGAAAAGGGGAGTGCGTAATCTCTGCTGGAGATTTACAGGTTGATGATACAATTGATATCATAAATAAAGAATTAAAAATAATGACATTAACAAATAAAGCACATGTAGAAATTGAAATTCAAATTGATTTGGGTAGAGGATATGTAGATTCAGAGAGACAGGAAGAATATATTGAAACTGTTAATACAATTCCTATAGATGCAAATTTTAGTCCGATTGAAAAAGTTAGATATTCTGTTGAAAACACAAGAGTTGGTCAGAGATCAGATTATGATAAATTAATATTGGAAGTATGGACTAATGGCACAATAACACCTGAAGATTCAATAGCTTATTCTGCAAAAATTTTAAAAGATCATTTTCAAATCTTTATCAATTTTGAAGAAGAAGATGAAGAAGAAATCGAAGAAGAAAGTAAAGAGGATGAAGAATTAAAAATATTATTGGAAACTCCTGTTGATGAACTTGAATTATCAGTTAGAGCAAGTAATTGTTTAAGAAGTTCTAATATAAGATTAATTGGAGAGCTTATTTCTAAAACTGAGGAAGAGATTTCAAAGATAAGGCATTTTGGTAAAAAATCATTGATAGAAATAAAAGAAAAATTAATGAAATATAAATTATCTTTTGGAATGAAAGATCTTGTAGATAAAGTATTAAAAAAAGATTAATTTTAATTAATGAGGTTATAAAATGAATCATTTAAAGGGATTTAACAAACTTAATATTACACATTCACATAGAAAAGCTTTATATAAAAATATGCTTACTGCATTATTTAAAAATGAAAGAATTAAAACAACTTTAGCTAAAGCAAAAGAAATAAGAAGAATTGCTGAAAAAATTATTACAAAAGCTAAAAATAAAAATTTACATAATATAAGAAATATTAACAAATTAATAAAAGATAAAGAGATTTTAATGAAATTGTTTAACGAAATCGCTTTAAGATATATTGATAAAAATGGCGGATATACTAGAATTATTAAGCTTTTTAAAAGAGTTGGTGATGGAGCAGATATGGCATATCTTGAATTAATCAGTGAAGGAACAATTGTTAGAAAAAAGAAAAAGAAGAAAATAGAAGAATCGAAAGATAAGAAAAATGATGATAAATCGGTTAAAGAAATATCTAAAGATTCAGAAAAACAAAAAGATGATGTAAAAACTGAATCTAAAACAGAAATAAAAAAGGATGTTAAAAAAGAGGATAAAAAAGTAGTTAAGAAAGAGACAAAAAAAGATTTAAATAAATCTGATATAGAAACAGTTGATAAAAAGGAAGAAAACAAAGAAAAAAAAATTGATCCAGGTAAAAAAGTGGATATTAAAGAAACAAAAAAAACTAAATAGTTAAATAATTTTTCAATTAGGAAATAGAATAGATGTTAACTGGTATAAAGCTTCCTTATAAATGGAAGCTTTTTTTATTATTAATCTTTGTAATAATTCATTTTTTTATTTTATTTTTTATTTTTATTAATTCAATTTTTTTCTTTTTGATTTTTGTTGAGTTTTTATTTTTTTTATATTTCAGTAAAATTTCCTTGAAATTATTATTAAAAATTCTTTTTATAAGCGTAATTATTTTTTTTTGCAATGTTTTTTATTCTGATGGAAAAATAATTTTTAACCTTTTTATTTTTAAAATTACTTTAGACGGTTTTTTAATTGCACTAAAAAGGAGTTATATTTTTTTTATAACATTTTTATTTTCTTACAATACTTTTTATTACAATAAAGAAAATATATTATTGAATTTGCAAAAAACAAAATTACAATTAATAATCGATTCTATTAATTATTTTTTTATTTTTATGAATTCATTCAGCATGAGTATTAAAAGAAAATTCTTTATAAAAAAATTGTATAAATTATTTTTAATTAAAAATTTAGAAAAACAAATTATTTTCGATAATAAAATTCAATTTAAGTTTAATTTTGTTATATATCAAATAATTTTTTTTGTATTTTTTTTTATTTTACTATTCTGCAGTTATTCTAATAATTTATTTTTTTAATTATAAAAAAATTTATAGAAAAAAATATTAATTTGTAATAAATATTTAAATAAAATATTATCTCAATATATTTTATAAAACTTTTGAAAGTTGTTTAAACATATCATCAGAAATTTTTGATTTTGAATTTTTTGCTAAAATCACTGAATATTCATCATACAAAAAATCGCTGAAAATATCTTCACCAAGACCACCGTCAATTAATTTATATTTATTAATGGTTTTTTTCATAGAATTTAGAACCTGTTTCCAGAAGAAACTTTCGAGTTCTATACATGCATTATATAATTTTTTTTCATTTTTATTTAATGATTTAATATTAACAATACCATCTTTTTTTATTTTTTCTTTTAATAAACTTTTAAAATCATTTTTATTATCATTGGTAAGATGGCTTATTTCACTTTTAGTTTTAATAAAGTCTTGATTCGATTTTATAAAATTAAAACTTTCTAATTTATTAATGCTATTTATCATATAAACACCTTTTCTTATAATATTAATAATTTTCCATTTAATGCACCAATTTTATGAACACCTTCTAAAATTGATATGATTTCATCTGTATTTAAACCTGATTCATTTAACAGTTTTACAAGATCCTGTACTGTTTGTGAAAAAATTTGAAAGTTGTTTTTTTTATTTCTGATATTGACCTGGGCAAATGGTGTTGATATTGAACATTCCTGAATTATCAGGTTTTCACCAGCAACAATAATTCCTGTCTTTTTATCTATAACAACTGTTGAACCATAATCTGGAGTAATAGTTAGAACTTCAAATTTTGATATAAAATCAATTGGATTTCTTAACTCTTCATCTGTTAAGGTTATTTCAACTTTACCGGGATCCAAAATATTAACTTGTAAATTAGAATTTTGAGTTAAGATCTGTTCCCTTATTTGATTTGCTGTTGTAAAATCAGGATATTTTAAAATTAAATTTATTTTATTATCAATTAAGTATTCTGAAATTATATTTTTTTCTATGATTGCCCCGTCAGGAATTGATGCGTTTGTCAAAGCATTTTGGCTCCTTGTACCGGCTAATATTTTCCCTTGAGCAACTGCATATATTATATTATCTGCTCCTCTTAATGCTGTCTGTAAAAGAATGCCGCCTTCTAATGATCTACAATCACCAATTGAGCTGATTGAAACATTTAATGTATCACCTATTCTTTGAAAAGGTGCTATTTTTGATGTTACTAAAACTGCTGCGATGTTTTTACTTTCTATATCGCTTTCTGTAATATTATATCCATGATTTAATGCTAAATTTTTAAGCATATTTTTGGTAAGTTTAAAAGACTTTGAGTCACCTGTCCCCTGAAGACCTGTTACCAAGCCGAATCCCATTAATTGATTTTCTCTTATTCCTTCAATATTTGATATATCTTTTATTCTTACAGGTACTTTTGAATATATAAATATGTTTAATAATAAAATGAAAAATAATATAAATTTAGTTAATTTCAACATAAAATTTACCTTCTATTTTTTTTAGTTTACCGATTCTTTCATTACCGTTCTTCAATCTCACTTTCATTTTTTGGCCGTTGTAACCATCTGTTAATGCGATACATGGTATTTTTACTTCAATCATATCTTTATTTAACAGCAATGTTAAATCATCTCCATTTTTTATTAAAGCAGTTTTTTTTAAATTTGACCATCTTAAAAAATCAGTAGGATTTATTTCTTTTATAATTTGATAATTCGTTGTTTCATTTATATCTGTAACAATGTCTTTTATTGATTTTAAATTTGTAATATCAATATTTTTAATATAAAAATCATAAGGATTAATAATTTCATTTTTCAATAGATTTTTTTTGGAAATATAAATATTAGAGAAAATATGGATTTTTATTAAAACATCATATATTTTATTATTATATGTTAACTTTACACTTTTTAAATCAGCAATTTTTTCCAGATCATAATTGATTTGTTCTAATATCCAGATAGATTCATCAATAAGATTAATATCTATATCAGGAGAAATTTTTAATAAATCAATTTTAATTTTAAAATTATTACTATTAATGTAATTACTAATAATTGATTCAAGTTGATTAATAAAATTAAAATTTTTCTGATCAGATAATTTTCTATTATGTGAATTAATTTTAACCGAGTTCCCTATAATCACTGTATCATAAATATTGTTTTTAAATAAAATATCAATTATTTCATTGGAAAATAAAATAATTGGGCAGCTATTAGTTTCTTTGATCAGTATATTATCTAAATATTTATTATTTTTGACAATATCATTTAGCATTATTTTATTGGCTTCAATAATTACATTGTCTTTTAATATTAGTGTGACAGAATTAAGATGTGAGTATAAAATTAAAATATATAATAATAAAATTATTTTTTTCATTTTAAATATTTTTTATCTTTTTAAATTAACTGCTGTTGCAAGCATTGCATCGCTTGTTTGAATGGATTTTGAATTAAAATCATAGGCTCTTTGTGCAACAATCATATTAACCATTTCTTCAACAACTTTAACATTGCTCATTTCTATGAATCCTTGATGCAATTTTCCCATACCATCATAAGCGGGTCTTCCTTCTATCTCATTTCCTGAAGCTTCTGAGATTTTAAATAAATTCTCACCAATACTTGTTAAACCTGCAGGATTTATGAATCTATATAAATTAATTTGACCCACTTCTATAATTTCATCACTTGCACTGGTTTTACATGTTACAATACCATCTTTACTGATTGATATAGAATCATGTAAAAATCCTTCTGGAAATATAATCTCAGGTATCATTCTATAACCGCTGTGATTTACAATTTGACTGTTGCTGTCTATTTTCCATGCTCCGTCTCTTGTATATGCCTCGCTTCCATCATACATCTGAACTTTAAAAAAACCTTCACCTTCAATTGCAATATCAGGCTTATTTCCTGTATTTTGCAATGATCCCTGTTCAAACAATTTTTGGGTCGCAGCAGGTTTTACTCCAAGCCCAACATGTATACCTGTCGGATAATTGCTGATAGATGTGGATGGGGTACCTGCCATTCTAATATTTTGATATAATAAATCTTCAAAATCAGCTCTAGTTTTTTTATAACCTGTAGTATTAACATTTGACAAATTGTGAGAAATTGTATCAATATTAAATTGTTGACTAATCATTCCACTTGCGCCGGTCCATAAAGATCTTACCATGATTTACTCCTTGCTAAATTTATCATAGAATTATTTTTATTATATAATAATTTTCGGTTTAATTTTAATTTGTTTTAGGGAAAATAAGGAACAACAAGTAAAATATTTATGATTTATATATTAGGTCAAATTTCGAATAAAAGTATAATAAACAGATAGTCTTTTAGACATTCAGTTTTTCTGTCATTGCGAAGGCTGAAAACCTGAAGCAATGACTTGTAATTTTAATGAATGAGGCGGCATCTCATGAAATTTCTTAGGTTAATCCCTTATTCGACATTCGACCTATTAGAAAAAATAAATTTTTATTAAATTATTTTTAATTTGTAAAAATATTATTA
This sequence comes from Spirochaetota bacterium, assembly GCA_016935915.1. Taxonomy (GTDB): domain Bacteria; phylum Spirochaetota; class GWE2-31-10; order GWE2-31-10; family JAFGQB01; genus JAFGQB01. The sequence goes on along the minus strand of JAFGQB010000166.1, from coordinate 11,489 downwards.
TTTGATAATTAATTAATAATCAAAAGTTGCTTTAATTTAAAAAAAAGTTTATAATTTAATAAATTATTTAATTATAAATATTTAAATAAATAATAAGGAATATTTATGAAATGCAGTTTTTGTAAAGAAAAAGAGGCAATTATTCATATTCGTGAATATACTGATAGAGGTTTAAATAAAATAAACTTATGTTTGGATTGTGCACTAGAAAAAGGTTTCAATGCAACTGTTGATGATATTAATAAACTATTTAAGAATCTAATTAAAAATATTTTTAATATAAAAAATATCGATAACATAAATTTTGCCAAAAGTTTAAATAAAAAAGATATATCTCTTAGCTGTCCAATTTGCAAGAATTCCTATAATAATGTCGTTAGTGATTTTAAAGCAGGATGTCCTACCTGCTATTCAGTTTTTGAACAGTTAATAGATTTAATTATTTTTAAAAACAACAATTCCTTGTCATATAGAGGCAGATTACCCTTATATTTGAATGAAGTCAATAACAACAGATTATTATTGGAACAGCTAAAAAAGGAGCTGCAAAAAAATATTAAAACTGAAAATTTTGTTAATGCTGCAATTATAAGAGATAAAATTAAAGAGGTCAAAAAAAAGATAGAAAAAGGAGTAAGAAGAATTGCCAAAAACTAGTATAGATAATACATTGGAAACACAAGCAATAAATTCTCCATCTGTTGTTAATTCCAGTATAAAGATATATAGAAATATTGATAAATACACTTTTGCTGATAATATATCAGATAATGATAAAAAAGAACTTGAGTTAGAAATAATAGATCATATTTTAAAAAAATATAAAGATATAAAAATATATGAACTTTCAAATTTAAAAGATTATGAAAAAGAACTTTTTTTAAACTTTGGATATTTGAATAATACTTTTTTTAAATTCAGTAAAGGATATTTTTTGGTTCTTGAAGATGAAAATATTTCAATTATTTTAAATTGCAAAGAGCATTTAACCATTAAAATCATACTTAATAAATTATTTAATATTGATTATTATAAAATTTTAGAAGGTTTTGAAAGATATCTTGCAAAAGGTTTTCAATTTGTTGCAACAACAAAGTATGGTTATTTAACATCTAAAATTAGAAATTGTGGATTGGCACTTAAAACATCGGTATTGCTTCACCTAAAAGGCTTGCTTTTAAATAACAAAATTGATGAAATAACCAGTTTATATTTTCAAAGAGGTTATATAATTAAATCATGGCCTAAACTTTCTGATAATAAAACTAATGAATATTTTATTGCTTCGTCAAGACTGAATTTCGGTGTTACTGAATATCAACTGATTGAAAGATTTATTTCTGGTATTGATAAGTTAGTAGAGATGAATCAAAAAGAATTATTTTCATATTATAGTACAAATAAAGAAGAAATTAACGATAATATATATAGAAGTTATGGCATTTTAAAATATGCTTCACAAATTGATTATATAGAAGCAATTAATCATATATCAAATTTAAGAATGGGATTGGAATTAAATTTGAATATTTCAATGAATATAGAAACTTTAAATAAATTATTTTTAGAAATACAAAGCGGATATGTAAAAAAAGTTGCAAAAGAACAAGATATAAACGAAAATAAAGCTAGGGCTTTAATAATTAAAAATAATATACTAGAGGGAGCTGCTGATGTTTAACAGAGGTTTTACTGCCAGAGCCAATAGAATTATTAATGTTGTTGTTCAGGAAGTTGCAAAAAGATTTAATGCAGATAAATTACTTCCTGAGCATATGGTATTGGCTATTTTGGAAGAAAAGGAAAGTGTTGCAGTAAAAAATTTACAAAGTATGAGTGTTGATATTGAAGAATTGAAATTGGATATAGAAGAATATCTTGAAAAAAGGGAAGGTCCTGTTTATCTTGGAGATGTAATGCCATCTCCTGAAGTCCAGAGAATGATAGAATTAAGTATGATAGAAGCAAAAAATATGGGCTATAGTTATATCGGCACTGAACATTTATTTTTATCTTCAATGCTGATTCCTGATTCAATTATTGCTCAAGTTTTGGAAGATTATAATGTTACTGTAAATAAATTTAGAGAAGGTATAATAAAGATTATAGGATTCGGCAAGAATGTTCCGAAAAAAGATATAATAAAAAAGACTCCTACATTGGATGAATTCGGTAAAGATTTAACAAATTATGCAAGAAGAGGAAAGCTTGATAAAGTAATTGGGAGGGATGTAGAAATTGAACGTGTAATTCAGATATTATCCAGGAGAACCAAAAATAATCCAGTATTAATTGGAGAGCCTGGTGTAGGTAAAACTGCGATCGTCGAAGGTCTTGCGCAAAAAATAGTGAATAGTGATGTTCCTGATGTTTTGCTGGAAAAAAGGGTTGTAACTCTCGATCTTGCTCTTTTAGTTGCCGGCACTAAATATAGAGGAGAGTTTGAAGAGAGATTAAAAAAACTTATGAAAGAAATTTCAGAAGTTCAAAATGTAATATTGTTTGTAGACGAATTGCATACAGTTATTGGAGCAGGCGCTGCTGAAGGTGCTATTGATGCTTCAAATATGCTTAAACCTGCTTTGGCGAGAGGAGAGTTAAGATGCATCGGGGCAACTACTTTAAGTGAATATAAAAAATATATAGAAAAAGATGCCGCTTTAGAAAGAAGATTTCAACCGATAATTGTTGATGAACCGACAGCACAGGAAACAATTAAAATTCTGCAGGGTATTAAATTTTTATATGAATCACACCACAATGTTACTTATACAGACAAAGCACTGGAAAAAGCTGCCCTGTTAAGCCAGAGATATATAGCAGATAGGTATTTACCTGACAAAGCTATTGATTTAATAGATGAAGCTGGTTCAAGAGTAAAGATAAGAAGTTCTATTAAGCCCCCTGATTTATATAATATAGAAAAAGAAATAGAAAATCTTGAAGAATTAAAAACTCAATATATTAAAGAACAGCTTTTTGAGGAATGCGAAGATATAAAAGAAAAAATCAATGATTTGAAAGAGAAACGTGAAGAATTATTTGTTAAATGGCAAAAGAAAAACAATATGGATAAATTTATAGTTGATGATAATTGTATTCTTGATGTTTTATCCAGCATAACAAAAATTCCTGTATCAAAAATTATTGAAAGTGAATCACAAAAGCTTTTAAGAATGGAAGAAGAAATAAAGGAAAAGATTATCGGTCAGGATGAAGCAATAAAAGTTATATCTGCTGCAGTTAGAAGATCAAGAATAGGTCTAGGTCATAAAAACAGACCTATGGGTTCTTTTATTTTTTTAGGTCCAACAGGTGTTGGTAAAACTGAACTTGCTAAACGCTTGGCTGAGTTTTTATTTGGTGATCCTGATTCTTTAATCAGAATTGACATGTCTGATTTTATGGAAAAACATAATGTTTCAAGACTAGTTGGAGCGCCTCCCGGATATGTGGGTTATGATGAAGGTGGGGTTTTAACAGAAAAAATACGTAGAAGGCCATATTCTGTAGTACTGCTAGATGAAATAGAAAAAGCACATCCTGATGTATTTAATATTCTGCTCCAGCTTTTAGAAGAGGGGCAGTTGTCGGATAATTTAGGACATATTGTATCATTTCGAGATACTATAGTCATAATGACAAGCAATGTGGGAGCAAGAGAAATACAAAAGGATAATAATATAGGTTTTAGCCTTACAAATAAAGAGTCAGAATACAAAGAGATAAAAAATTTTGTTTTAAATGAATTAAAGAGAGTTTTTAATCCTGAATTTTTAAACAGAGTTGATGAAATCGTTGTTTTTAAATCTCTTGATATCAATGATTTGGTTAAAATCATTGATATAATGTTTACAGAAGTTATCGATAATATTAAAGAACATCATTTAGAAATTGTTATGAATGATGAAGTTAAGAAATTTTTGATAAATAATTATTACGATAAAAAATATGGAGCAAGGACTTTAAGAAGAGCAATTCAGAAAGAGATAATTGATCAGCTGACTGTAGAAATATTAAATAAAAATTTTAAAAAGAATACTTTTGTTGAGATTTCTATAGTTAACAATAAAATTAAATTTATAACAAAAGATAAAAATAGCGGTAAAAGAAAAAAGTTAATTAAAGCTTGATTGATAAATTTAAATTACTTTGTTATTGGATAATAAATGGATTTAGCAAAACCTTTCATTCCGCTGTAATCAACTTCAACAATTATTGATATTGGTTCCTCGCCAAATCTGGAAATTGTTCTTGATTTATAAGAAAAAATTAATTCATTGCTTTTCATCTGCTCTATTGTTTTTATAAGAGTGTGAACTTCTTTATTTTTATAAATATTATAATAACTGGCACCGGTCTTTTTTGAAATAAATTCAAATATTTGAGAAAGTCCGCCTTGTGAAAAGGTTAGTACATAAACAGGTATATTGTTGTTTTTTGCCATATCAATGCAGTTCTCAATTTTAAATTGATTGAATGAATTACCTGTTTCTTTTGAATTGGTTATTATTATTATTGTTTTTTTTGAAAATCTTGACAGCAAATTTGATATGCCTAATTTTATTCCAGAACCTATATCGGTATTTTCTTTTAATTTAATATTATTAATTGAATCTTTAATAGTCAGCCATGAACTGCCGAAATTATTTTCTATTATAGCATCATTTTCACTTAAAGAAATTAATGCAAAGTTTGTATTAATTTCTTTTGAAGAGAACCATGCATCAATTAATACTTTAATATCTTTTTTAAATACATCCATTGAATAGTTATTGTCGTAAATAATCATAACATCATTGATATTATTTAATTGTTCGGTTAAAGACATGCCAATGCCATTAATTAACTTTCCGTTTTCATATACCGATAAATTGTAAGGTGTTATTCCGGTCGGTAATGAAAAATCATCTTTTTTAACTGTTAGTGACATTATTACATCCGGGAACTTGTTTGAATATATTCTTTCAATGTTTACATTTAAATTGGTATATCTGTCACGTTCTCCAGTTAATACAATGAGTCTTGAAGTATTGAAATCCGTTAAAAGAATATTATTTTCTCTATCGTTTATTATTGATATTCCTTTATTTAATCTATTGCCAACGGCATCAAAAATATACCATAGATCATTTTGCTTTTCATAAACCCATACTTCTGTTTCACATATTATTAAAAATCTATTATATTGATCGATTGTTAATTGATATGGTTTATTCAAAATATTTTCACCAAGACTATATAAAAAATTTCCATTTTTATCATATATTATGATTTTATTCGCCTCTTTGTCGCAAACGAACAGCTGATTGTTGCTATAGTAAATACCGGCGGGCTTTTTGATTTCTCCTAAGTCGTTTTTTTCATCTCCAATGGAAAATAAAAAGTCACCGCTATTATTGTATTTATTGATCCTGGAGTTGCCAGTATCTGAAATATAAAGATTATTATCATCATCTAAAAGTAAAAATTCGGGACCCAATAATGCACCCTGTCCGATTCCTTTATAACCAATTTTACTTTTGATTAATCCAAATTTATCAAATTTAATTACTACGTCATTTTGAAAATCTGAAACATAAATATTTTCTTCGCTATCAACTGCAACACCAAAAGGTTTTTCGAGTTTATATCCTAAGGGAAAATGGTTTTTTACAATATGGAAATTTTGATCCATTTCCACTATGTAACCACTTAAAAAACATGGAAAAAAATAGTGATTGTTTCTATCGGTTGTTATTTGTGCAGGTTTAATAAACAATGCCGGACTTTTATCATCAATATAACCTTTTATATCTTCTTTTATTAAAAAATTTTTATTTATGTTTATTTGAGACAATAATCCGTGTTCATTATATAAATTTGAAATTTTAGATTTAAGCATTTTATCATTAAAACCCATTGCCAGCAGGTTATTCCAGGTGAATATAGCATTTTTTTCATATCCGGCTTTTCTAAATGTTTCACCTAAAAAATAATTTGCAATGTGATTGTCTGATTTATAACTTAAGGATTTGGTAAAAAAAGAAATAGCCAAATCATATTCTCCCTTATGATATGCATTAATTCCTTTTTTGAATTCATCCATTGAATATTCTTTTGATAAATCAATGCCTTGAGAAAATAAATCTGAAGTAAATAAATATGCAAATAAAATGAATAAAAATAATTTTAATTTCAATTTAAGCTCCAAAAAATTTTTAACTGTTTTTAAATTTATTTATTGTTTCCAAATGATTCTTAATTTCAATATTATCATTTGCATATTTGAATGCTTCTTCTAAGCTGGCTTTAGCAGCTTTATAATCTCCTTTTTTATAATATGCCCATCCTAATGAATCAAGATATGCAGGGTTGTCGGGTTTTAATCTAACAACTTCTCTTAAGATTTCAATACTTTTTGTTATGTTTATATTGTAATCAGAAAGTAAAAAACCGTAAGTATTTTTAGCATTCAGATTATAAGGATCAATATCAAATGCCTGTTTTGCATAATTAAATGCTTTTTCCTTTTCATTCATATAATGGTAAACACATGATAATGCCGCATAGATCTTACCAGTTTCTTCTTCAGACTCCAGGGCATCAGTGAACTCTTTTAAAGCTCTAGTAAATTCCTTGTTTTTAAAGTAGATCAAACCCAAAAGCATTCTGCATTGATTTGTAAAAATAAAGTTGATCCCTAGATCAATTATTGTTTTTAAGTGAACTATTGCTTTTTGCCAGTTTTCTTCTTTTGAATAAATAAGACCAAGATAATAATGTGCTTCAGGATTTATCGGATCTGATTCAAGAACTTTATATAATAAATCTTTTGAACTGTCATATTTGATCCGTTTAAATTTTTTGATTGCTTCTTTTAAATCAGTGTTTATTTTTGATGGAGTATTATTTTTTCTTGACAAATAACAAATCCCCCCCAATTTAATAGAATATGACAATTTTATATTATATTTTAATTGATGTCAATTTTTTTGTTTAAAATTATTGTTTTTATCTTGTAAATCTTTTTTTATTATGCTATAAATCACGAAATTTATTCAGGAGTCAAAAATATGTTGAAGGTTGGATTTGTTGGCTGGAGAGGAATGGTTGGCTCTGTTTTAATTAACAGAATGAAAGAGGAAAATGACTTTAAGGGATTTGAACCTTTTTTTTTCTCAACATCACAGGCAGGCAAACAAGGGCCGGATATCGGAATTGATATTGATGTGTTGAAAGATGCACATAATCTTGATTTATTAAAAAAACTTGATATAATAATTACTTGTCAGGGAAGCGATTATACTGCTAAGATTTATCCTGAATTAAAAAAAGTTAACTGGAAAGGTTACTGGATTGATGCTGCAAGCAAATTAAGAATGCTTGATGAAGCGGTTATAATTTTAGACCCAGTTAACTTAGATATTATAAAGAAAGGTCTTAAGAAAGGCATCAAGGCTTATATCGGTGGTAATTGTACAGTGAGTTTGATGCTTATGGCATTGCAGGGTTTGTTTAAAAATAAATGTATAGAATGGTTAAGTACAATGACTTACCAGGCTGCTTCAGGTTCAGGAGTAAAGCTTATGACAGAACTTGTCAATCAGATGAAAATAATAGGGGATTCTTCAAGAGATACTTTAAAAGAGTCAGAAATAAATATTTTAGAACTTGATAGAATTGTAACTAATACTATCAGGAACAGTGATTTCCCTATAGAATATGGCAAAACTCCATTGGCAGCAAGTTTAATCCCTTGGATTGATAGCTGTATGGATTCTGGGCAGACAAGAGAAGAATGGAAAGGAAGCGCTGAAACCAATAAAATTCTAATGACTAAAAAATTCATACCTGTTGATGGTATATGTGTCAGAGTTAGTTCAATGAGATGCCACAGCCAGGCTTTAACCATAAAACTTACTAAGGATATTCCGTTAAATGAAATTGAAGATATGATCAAAAGTGCAAACGAATGGGTGAAGGTGATCCCCAATAATTACGAAGACACAATCAGGGAGCTTACTCCGGCAAAGGTTTCAGGAACTTTAAGTGTACCTATAGGAAGATTAAGAAAGATGATGCTTGGCAATGAGTACCTGACTGGTTTTACTGTCGGCGATCAGCTGTTATGGGGTGCGGCAGAACCTTTAAGAAGAATGCTTAGGATTATTCTTGATGAAAAATAAAGAGATATAATAGCTATATTTTATGTGAAGGATATGCAGAATAAAAAGCATACCTTCACTTGATTTTTTTAATAATGATCTTATCTTTTTCTACATCAACAAAGACATTATCGCCTGCTTTGATTTCTCCTGAAATAATTTTTAAGCTCAAAGGATTTTCTACATAATTTTCTATGACCCTAAGCAATGGTCTTGCACCAAACTCGGATGAATAACCCAGTTCCGATAATTTGACCTTGCTTTCTTCTGAAAAATTAATTTTATAACCGTTTTCTTCAATTTTAGATTTTAATTTATTGAGCATCAAGTCGGTGATGTCTATAATATGGTTTTTCTGTAAAGGATGAAAGACTATTATATCATCTATACGGTTTAAAAACTCCGGTTTGAAGAATTTCTTTGTTTCTTCAAGTATTTTTTCTTTTATCATTTCATAATTTTCAATATGATCCTTTTTTTCATCAATGTTTTTAAATCCGATTTTTTTGCCGAGATCAAAAATATGGGAAGAACCAAGATTTGAAGTGGCAATTATAATTGAGTTTTTAAAGCTTACTTCCACACCCTGACTGTCTGTTAGCCTGCCTTCATCAAAAATCTGAAGGAATATATTGAATACGTCTTCATGAGCTTTTTCCATCTCGTCCAGCAGGATTATTGAATAAGGCGATCTTCTTACAAGTTCAGTTAGTTGACCTCCTTCATCATATCCCACATATCCGGGAGGAGATCCTATCATTTTTGAAACAGAGTGCTTTTCCATATATTCTGACATGTCAAGTCTTATTATTTTATTTTCATCATCAAATAAAAATTCAGCCAATGCTTTAGCAAGCTCTGTTTTTCCTACACCTGTTGGACCAAGGAATAAAAATGAACCTATAGGTTTATTCCTGTCTTTTAATCCAGCTCTGTTTCTTCGTATTGCATTTGATACTGCATGAATCGGTTCATCCTGGCCAATTATCCTGTGATGAATATTTTCTTCCATGTGCCGTAATTTTTCGGATTCTGTTTCTACAAGTTTTTTCACAGGTATGCCTGTTATATGGCTTATAATATCGGCAATGTCTTCGGCTGTCACGATATTTGTCGATTCCTCTTTAGTCCTAAGCCATTCATTTTTAAGTTCCTTTAGTTTTTTTTCTATTTCATTGATCTTCTGTTGAAATTCAACGACATCCTCAATTTTGTTTTCAACGAAAGCATCAGTCTGCATCCTTCTTATTGCAGAACGTTCCTCTTCAATTTCCTGGATTTCGGGTGGTGTAGTTATTAAGTAGAGATGCTTTCTTGCACCTGCTTCATCAATTAAATCTATTGCTTTATCCGGCAGAAATCTATCCGTAATATACCTGTCTGACATTCTGGCAGCGGCATCAATTGAATCTTTAAGATAAGTTACTTTATGATGCTGTTCATATTTGTCTTTCAGACCGTTTAAAATATTTATCGTCTTTTCGATTGTAGGTTCTTCTAAAATAATCGGCTGCAGCCTTCTGGAAAGAGCCTTATCCTTTTCAATCACTTTTTTATAGGAGTCTTTTGTTACAGTACCGATCAATTGCAGTTGTCCCCGTGCCAAAGCAGGTTTAAGAATGTCACCTGCCTTAACATTTCCGACGCCGCTTGCATCTATTAATGTCTGCAATTCATCAATAAAAGCTATTACCTTTCCGTTTGAATTAACAAGAGTATCGACAATGCTTTTTACCCTTTCCTCAAACTCTCCTTTAAACTTTGCTCCTGCAGTTACCTGCGCCATATCTATCTGAATTATTTTTTTGTTCAACAGGGTTTCGGGTACTCTGGAATTGACAATTAATTTGGCAAGACCTTCAACTAATACGGTTTTGCCGACTCCTGCTTCTCCAATAATAATAGGATTGTTTTTAATTCTTCGGGCAAGTATATGGATTATTCTTGATATTTCATCTTCTCTGCCTATAACAGGGTCAAGTCTTCCTTCCTGTGCTAGTTTAGTTAGATCAATACCGAAACTTTTTAAAACATCTTCCTTGCTTTCAGAGTCTCTTGTGTCTATTTTTTGCCCTGCTTTTAGGTTTGTCAATATATCCCTGCATGAATTATATCTTAATCCGACATCATAGAGGATTGTAGATGAAGGCTGGATTGAAGGATTAAAAAATGCAAGAAAAAGTGTACCAGTAGAAATATATTTGTCATCAAATTTTTTTGTCTCGTCCAGTGCTATTTCAAATATCTTTTCAATATCAGGACTCAATGTTATATTTATCTGCTCTGGAGTACTGTCGTTTTTCGGTTGATAATTATAGATCTTTTCAGATATGGAATCGATTATCTTTATATGATCGATGTTGTCTATCTGTTCTAAAATTTTTAAAACTATGGAATCTTCCTGTTCAATGATCCCCAAAAGTATGAATTCAGGTGAAAATACAGTCTGCCTTAAATTGGCTAACTCCATTGTACCGATGTTTATTGCCTGTATTACCTTTTCTGTGCATATTCTTAAATATTTCTGAAACATTAAAATAAATCCTTTTTATAAATTGTTCGTTTTATCAATTATAAAATATTAGATTAAAAAATAATAATTAAATTTGATTTTTTTATAAAAAAATTACTTTTTAATTAAAATTCATAAGTATAACAACGTTTTCCGGTACTTCAGGGCTTTCAAGATAATCATTTGATTTGTTGTCGCTGAAAAATTGTTTATCTTCCAGCCAGTATCTGATGAAATATGTATAGCATTTTTCCTTGCCCATTGAATTATAAACTGTAAAACTCTCTATTTCGTTAATTCTTCCTTTTGCGTCAGTGATCAGCTTACCGTCCTTTAAAGATATGTCATACAGATAAGGAAAATAATAAACTATCGAAAGTTTGTCTTTTGTTTTTTTGATCATTGTATAACCTTTGATTTTTATTGTTTTGACAAAATCTATAAGAATCTCCTGTTCGGCGTATTCGTTATTTTCCCATGAAAGCTTTAAATAAAAATCTTTAAAATTTTCAACTACACCTTTATTGCCTTTACCGTTCTGTTTTTTATATTCCAGATTGATTTTTGATTTTGATACTTCAGGCTCTTCATCTCTGGTTTTATTCTCTTCATTAATAATTTTTGGATTATCCGGATTTTTAGGATCTTTGGGTGTAATTATGATTTCTTTTGCAAAAAAAACAAAAGTTAAATTTAAAAGCAATAGAATGACTGTTTTTTTCATACAAACCCTCCCGTAATGATTAATAGGTCAAATTTCGAATAAAAATATAATAAACAGATAGTCTTTTAGACATTCAGTTTTTCTGTCATTGCTTCGTCGTTACACT
>JAFGQB010000022.1 GCA_016935915.1 Spirochaetota bacterium | reverse complement strand
GGACAGAGCTTATAAAATAGAATTTATTGAAAAAAAAAGTAACAAAGTTGTTAAAGAGAAAATCATAAAACCTGAAAAGAACAGCAGTATTTATTATCTTTTAAGTCTTGATCATGGCAATTATATTGTAAAATTGATAGGCAGGGGCAATGAAATTATTGACAAAAAGGATATTTCTGTTAAATAAGAAATAATTTTATAAATACGGATTAATAAATGAACAATAAAGATAAATGGTTTGTTTTGCAGGTTTTATCTAACAGAGAAAATAAAATTGTTGATAATATCGGCAAAATGGATCTGCCTCATTTGAGACCCTTTCTGCCGCAAAAAAAGATAAAGATAAAGAAATTGGGAGTTGTCAAAGATGTAATAGTGCCGCTTTATCCGGGTTATATTTTTATATTAGGCACATGGGTACTGGAAGAAGCTAAAAAGATACTGCAGATACAATATACCGTCAAGTTTATAGGAGGCATAAATAATCCGGGTTATTTAAAAAAAGATGAGATTGATCTTATTAATAAAATAGCCAGAGACGGAATCTGCAATTATTCGAAAGTGGTCAGTGAGGGCAATAAGATTAAAGTCATTTCAGGTCCATTAAAGGAGCTTGAAGGACAGATCATATCTGTAGACAGAAGAAAACAGAGAGCAGTTGTTTTTCTGCCCCTTTTGAATACCAATGTCAAAGTTACCCTGGGTTTTGAATTTATGGAGATAAAAAATTAAATTTATTGATTTTTATCTCTTTTTTTGTTAACTATAAATAAAAGGTGCTTTATCGATGATTGATCAAAAGTCGAGCGTTAGATTGAACAGATTTATTCAGAATATGCCCCCTCTGCCGATAACTGTCAGTAAAATTTTGGAAATAACTAAAAATCCCAATGTTTCGGCTCAGGAGTTGAACAATATCATAAGCATTGACCCTGTATTGACCGGACGTATATTAAAATTGATAAATTCAGCTTATTATTCGCTTCCCAATCAAATAACTTCCATAGTAAGAGCCATTGTAATGCTGGGTATCAATACTGTAAAAAATCTTGCCCTGTCAACAAGTATTGTAAACACAATTAATAAAAAAGAGAATTTTAATGCTCTTGATATGGACGGTTTCTGGCGTCATTCAATTTGTGTCGGAGTTTTAGCAAAAACCTTTGCAAACAGGCAGGGAGTTACCTTAAAGCTTCAGGAAGAATATTTTGTTGCAGGATTACTGCATGATATCGGGAAAATACCTTTGAACAGCCAGATGCCTGAAAAATACCTTTCAGCAATGACTTTATCAAGACAGAACAAGATCCCTTTGATCGAAGCGGAAAACAGGATTTTCGGATTGAATCATACTAATATAGGCTTGACAGTTTCCCAGCAGTGGAGATTGAATCCTTCTCTTGTCGAAACCATCTGCCATCATCATGATTATATGCAGGCTAATGAGTCTTTGAGAAGGTTTGTCGCAACAATAACCCTTGCCAACATCATCACCAATAAAACGGGAATAGGCTTCAGTGGCAATAAATTCCCGGAAAACAAGGAAACCGAGATATTTGAAATAACAAAACTCTCATGGGATGATATAGATAATGCGGAGACAGTCGCAGAAGAGGCGATTAAAAAAGCGGAAATTTTTTTACATCTTACCTGACATTCACTTCAATATTTCAATGTCGCTGACCTTTAATATTTCATCCGGCTCGCTGAACTCTATGAACTTAATTTTAATATATTTACATTCAATCTCTTCATCGTCATATAATGTGAGGGAGGATCTTTTATTTAAACTTTTACTGTAAGTTCTGTATGATATTTCCTTTGTTGTTTTTATACTGTTATAGAAATCAGGATTGTCTGCGAATTCAATGGAAATTTCCTTGGGTCTGTTTGACTTTTTAAGTTCTGATTTTTCAGTGAATATTTCAGTTAAAATTTTCAGCTTTTTAACTTTTAACTTTTCCTCTTTTTTGTTTTTAAGATATGATATGATAATTTCATTGTTTTTATTGTTTAATTCAAAATATGAGTATAATCTGTCGGCTTTTTTTTCAGGATAATAATCAAAAAGAAGAGGATTTACAGTATATTCGGAATAAACAGGGGAAATTTTCACAAAAATATTATGCAAAGGCTCTGCATCGAAATCTTTATAAACCCAGTAATACCTGTTGTTTTTCCTCTTATAATTAATCGGTAATATCTTTAAAAAGTCCTGATTTATTATATTGGCTGTTAGTTTTACAACTACTTTATCAATAATTTTTTCTTTTTTGGAATAGGAAGTATTGAATAGAAATGCGAAAACCTTTTCACTTGCCAAAAACTCTTTGGAATTTATTTTTTTTGAGATATATTCAAGGGCAGGGTCCTCAACTCCAGTTATATCATTATTTTGCTTTAATGTTATTTCATTAAAATAATGAGATGCAGTATAATGAACCTCAATTACTTTTTTTTCATCTTCTTTCAGTTCAACAGGTGTTGTGTGCCATGAATATGTGTAATAATACATGTTTATGTTCTGCTCTTTTATTGTTTCTTTATCAATTTCAATGGATGTGTCCCCGATTTTATAAGGCAGTAAATTTTCCCTGGTATTATTATGAAATGTAGTGTAAGGTGCTGGTTCTCCATTTATAAACACTTTATAATCTTTATAATCAAGTATGATTTTTTGATTTTCATTTTTGATCTTTTCTTTGATTTCCATGGTTTTTTCCAGATTTGCTACCAAAAATGGGTATGCCCATATAATTGAAATGTCCCTGCCGTAATTTTTTAAATAATATTTAATCTTTACAGTAGAATAATCTTTGTTGAAATTTATATCAATATAAGAATAATAAATCCTTACATTATTTATATTACCTGTTTCGCTATAGATTTTTTCTTTACCTCCGCTGAATATACAGTTATAATATTTTTTGCTTAAAATTTCTTCTGAGTATGAATTAAATCCTAATGATACAATCATTAAATAAAAAATCATTTTTTTAATGTTATTCATATAGCAGCCTTAAGTAATTTCATGTTCAATTTTTATCAAACTGATCATATATATTAATTTTTAGTTTTCTTGGTTTTTAAATTCTACAGTTTAATAAAGAATTTTAATATTTTATTCTCATTATTTATATAATCACCCAGTTTAAAGGTATATTCTGCTTTTTTGTTGAAATTTGACAATCTTACACCTGAGGCTTGAAAAATAGGCGTTCTTGTTTCCAGAATAAAATTAAATTTTGTATCATTTACCAGATAGTTATAGAATTGAATATCATCTGTTTTTTGATCTATGATAAATTGTTTGAATTTTCCTTCTTTATCCATTTCTTTGAAGTTTACTGTCTGTGATAGCTGTAAAAAATTACCGCTTCTTGCCATTGTGAAATTAATGAATTCCTTTGGAATTTCAAGCATGGCTTTTTCCAGATTTTTAAATTCAATATTTATTGCACCTTTATAGCCGTTAGTGTTATCTATTTTAACGCTTTTTAATTTGACATTTTCACTTTCTTTAAATTTTTCCTTAAATAGATTTACATCGATCAATGCTTCTGGAGAGAGCTTGTTTTGATCATCAGCCATTTCATAAAATGCAAAGCTTAAAAGCTGAAAGGTGTCGTCAGTCAAGTTATATTCAATAAATAATTCACCGCTGTTCTTATCAGGATTTAATATTATTTTCTGCGTGTAACAGGAAAAAAATAAAACAGGTAATAAAAGAATCATCATTTTCTTAATCATTATTAGTCACTCCGATTTAATAATTTTGTTAAGATATATTATCACATTTTTTAATTAAATGTAATTAACATTTACAAAATATTATCAAAAAGATTGTTAAAAATTAAAATTTATGATATTTATACTGACAATTATTTATTTTGTCAGTATAAGGCTTAAAAGTTAAAATGACTGGCTTTTGTTTTTTTATGAACCGATTATAACTTTTGTATTATAACGGATAATATCAGGACTTTTAAGCATATTTTAATTAATAATATTTTATTATTAGATAGGATGGAATTTTTGAAAAAATTTGTTTTATTATTTTCTGTATTGTTAATGATTGTTTCCTGTAAAACTACGATAATCAAGGATAAAAAAACCCAAGGCAATATATTATTTAAAAAGTTGTTAAGCGATTCTGTGAAAGTTGAATCCGCATATATATCCGGACTGCTTAAAATTACAGGTGTAAAGGACATACCGTCTGCATTTATTAAGTTTGAATCTCAAACTCTTTTTAATGAAAAGAAGTCAATATTTAAAATAAAAGTTCTTAACAAAGTATCAATGGATATTTTTATAGATAAAACTGATGTTTATATAATCAATAACATCAATAAACAATTTGTCAAAATATCTGTGGAAAAAGCCGATTTATCATCAATTACCGGAATGAATTTCAATCTTATAGACTTAAGCTATTTTTTCTTGGGATTTATGCCGAACAGCGATACAATGGAAATGACTGATTTTAATGTTGTAAAAAATCAGTATATAATGAAAATAACGGATAATATAAGTAAATATATAATCTCTTTAAACAAAAATATAGAATTTATTAATGTTAAAATTGAAAATCAATACTATGACACTATCACATTAGAATCAATTATTTACGCCATTTATGATGACGGCACAAGCAAGCCGAAATATATAACCTTTTCACAGGAAGAAAAAAAAGTAAAAATTTTTTTTATACTTAACGGCAATAAAATGAATTATATAAAAGAAGGAATATTTAATTATGATTTTTTTAATGATTATAAAATTGTCAATACTTTTGATGAGTTAAAACCAAATTTAAAAAATTAGTAATTAAATGAATTTGTTCTTGATTTATTCTTTTTTTTTTATAATTAATAGGTTTTTTAGCCGTTATTATTCATAAGGGATATGCTTTGCTTAAAAAAATATTAATATATTTGTTTATGAGTTTTTTTGTTTTAAATATTTTTTCTCAAAACAAGTTAATTGTTGGCAAAATTACTTTTGAAGGCTTAAAAAGAACCGATCCCGATTATCTGATAAAGCAAATTACACTGAATATCGGTGATGAATGGAATAATGAAAAAAAAGAAGAAATAACATCTCAGCTTTTAAAAATAGCAAAAATAATCGAAGAAGCAGAAGTATCTGAAAGGATGATTGATGATAAAAATGTTGAGATTATTATTAAAATTATTGAAAAAAGCGCATTCTTGATTATTCCTTATTTTTCTTACTCAAATTCAAGAGGACTGATACCTAAGGCTGTTTTCAGGTATTTTAATGTCGGCGGATACAGTAAGTATATTAAGTCAAAAGTAGAGTTTGTGCCTACCGAAAGTTTAAATTTTAATTTAAGATATGAAGATCCTGCCGTTATGGAAAAACCGAATATAAATTACTATATAGACGGCTGGTTTAAAACATCAGTATTAAATTATTTTGCTAATGTTAATTTTATTGACAATAATCCGAGCAATACTACGATTAAATGGATACGTCCGATAGGTTCCTTTGGAAACGATGGAAGTCAAAGATGGAATAGAGACCTTTTTTATGAGGTTGAAACCACTTTCGGATATGAATATGTTCTGCCTGACTTTAATTATAAGTTCAAACCTAAGATAAGTTTTTTGTTCAGAAGGGTTCAGGAAAGAGTTGACAAACATAATGATTTTGTTTTGGATGAAATTGTACAGCAGACTCAAATCAGACCGAAAATAGATTTTTCAACTACTTTTCCGATAGGAGACACAGGCGTTGAGATAGTACCAGTTTTTTATACTTCTTATGAGCATTATTTCGGAGAAGATAATTTTTCCGACGAATATAAGGAAAGCAATTATAAAGACTACAGCTGGCTTTATTCTGTAGGTACATTCAAAATAGGGCAGAAATTGTCAGTTCCGATTTTAATAAAAATAGCATCAGCCACACTTACTCCTTATGTTGATTTTGTTTATCAAAAGAATAATTTTTATGCCCATAAAAGTTATACTGATTACATAATGCTGGACTATTATAATCAAAATTATGATATCCGTGAAAATATAAGCGATTCTGTTGATTATTATCTGGGATTGATTTTTGATAAATCTCTCGATTTTAAAAATACATATCATCGGTTTAAAGTGCAGGGGGAGTTCACTCAAAGGATTTTTGGGCACTATGCTGTCAAGAGTCTGGTTGAAGACGGAAAAGTTGAGACGCATGATTTTGAAGATCCTATAACCGGTGATTATATAACAACTAAAAAATATTATAACAGAGAATATGATACTCAGACATTGTATTATTTGTATTATCCGAGGTTTTTCTTTCAGTTCAGCTATTGGTTTGATGTAACATTCTTGAAAAATCATGTGTTTAAGTTCAGATCAAGGTTATTTGCCAAATTTAATGACAGGTTTGAATGGGACAATTATGAATTAAGGGATGATGCTGATGACCTTGTACCGGGCAGAATAAAAGGCTGGGCAGGATGGTTTTTACACTTTAAATATGAGATACCGTTATTTGAAGTTAAAACACCCCGATGGCTGACGAAATCCATTAAAAGACAGCAGAAGTGGGGAGTTTTTTGGGACATATATATAGATATGGGACTTGCACAGAACAATGAACCTGATATTGTCTGGGATACCTATGATAAAGATGAAAAAGTGAAATTTTTCAGGAAAGAGTATGACAGTATTGTTTCAGGATGGACTGATGATCAGGTTGCAGATATAGGCAGTGTTTATTATATAAAGACCAGTTATACTCTTGATAAAGACTACCTTCATTTGTATCCTGCATTAGCTGTAGGCACCAATATAAGGATTTTACCAAGGTTTTGGCCCATAGAATTCAGGTTCACCATAGCGGGCAGTATCTGGCAGATCATAAGGGATAAAGAGATCACAGGCAGAAGTGTAATTCTCGAGTTTTCAATTGAAGATGCCTTTTAATTTTAGGAGTTTTATTTGCAGTTTGTACATTTTGTAATTATGCCGTTTGTTATTTTTATTTTTTCGATAGTTCTGCACTACTGGCTGGATCAGAAAGAGTTCAATCAGTTTCTTAAAATTTATTTTTTCGGAATAGCTGCCGGCATCATTATTGCTTTTGTTCATTCTTTTTTTAAATTTACATTCATTTATTCTGCAAATTATATAAGCATACTGATAAAATCCCTGTTTTTTGATGGTATTTTTGTTTCTCTTTTTATGATATTCACTCTATATATCATATTTGATAAAATACTGGGCATACAGCTTACAATAAATTGGTCATTGACTTCGATTATGATCTTTTCCTTTGTTTCCGGGATATATTCTGTTATAAATATCAGAGAAGTGTTTACAAACAGCTACCCTGAATCATTATTTATTTATTTTTCTTTTTTCCCTTATTTGTTTTTTATTACACTTGTACTCGGTTTGGGTATACCAAATTATATTGATTCCTATGATTTGTTTAATAAAGTCCTGTGGGCAGCATTTACGATTGGTATAACGGTTGTTGTTTCTATGCTGTATAATTTTTTAAGATTTTATAATTTCTGGGAACACTATTTAATTGCGGTCCCTTTTATTGTTATAGCTGTTTTTTTTGAGATCATTGATTTTAAAGATTTTAGAAGATAATAAAATTTTGAATTCATAAAATTTTCTATTTTTTTTTAATTTAGTATATTGATTAAAGTATAAATGTATGATAATGGTTAAGAGTCAATTAAAAAAAATTGATTGTTTTTTTAGAATTCAGTTATAATATTTATATATTGTTTAAATTTAAGCGAATTATCTATTTAATAAGTTGTCAATGACATTATTTGGTTAAATTTGCTTAAATTGAACTTTTATCGAATATTATTTAATATGTTGATTTTTACAGTTTTTTTTTATTTATTGAAGCAAGATATAGTTTTTAAATGTTTTATTCTATAATTTCTTTAATCTGGCTCATTTACTTGATTTTTAATTAGAAATAGTGTATAATGCCCATTTAAAACAAGAACAGGTGGGAAAAGTTGCCGGATATTAATAATCCATTGATTGTACAAAGTGATTTTTCTTTATTATTGGAAGTTTTCAATCCTAAGTTTGAAATAGTACGTAACGGTTTGACGAAATTTGCCGAATTAATTAAATCTCCGGAACATATTCATACTTATCAGATAAATTCTTTAAGTTTATGGAATGCCGCAGCAGCTGGTAACAGAAGCGAGGAAATTATAGTATTTCTTGAAAAATATTCAAAATTTGAAGTACCAAAAAATGTATTGACTGAAATACAGATCATTTATCATAGATTCGGAATGGTTGAAATTCATGAATGTCCCTATGATAAAGATAAACTGTTTTTAGTAATAAAAGATTCGTCAGTTGAAAAAGAGATATTATCAAATCCTAAGTTAAAGAAATTTTTAATAGATAAAGTTGATGACAAAAAATATACAATACAGCTTTTATTAAGAGGTGATTTAAAAGTCGCATTTTTTTATTATAATATTCCGGTATATGATATAGCAGGTTATGTTGACGGCTTGCCCCTTGAAATTAATCTTAAAGAAGTCGCTTCAAGTAAAAAGAAGTTTGAGTTACGTGATTATCAGATAATGGCTAGTGATGCTTTTTATCATGCAGGATCAAAGTTCGGAGGACATGGAACAATTGTATTGCCCTGCGGTTCTGGTAAGACAATTGTCGGAATTAAAATAATATCTTTGGTCAAAACTTATACGTTGATATTAACAACAAGCGTTGTTGCTGTTCATCAGTGGATAAATGAAATTTTAGATAAAACTGATATATCTCCTGATATGATCGGAGAATATACAGGTGACAAGAAAGAGATAAAACCTATAACCATCTGTACATACCAAATTTTGATTTACCGCAAGGATAAGGAAAGCCGATTTATTCATTTTGATATATTCAGTGCTCATAAATGGGGATTTATAATTTATGATGAAGTGCATCTATTACCTGCGCCTATATTTAAGATCACAAGCGAAATACAGAGTACAAGAAGGCTCGGTTTAACAGCTACGCTTGTACGTGAAGACAAAAAGGAGAGTGATGTTTTCTGTCTTATAGGGCCGAAAAAATTTGATACCCCATGGAAAATACTGGAAAAGCAGGGATGGATATCTGAAGCATTGTGCTGTGAGATTAAACTTCCGCTTAAGGAAGATCTAATGATGGAATATCTTATAGCAGATCAAAAGAGCAAATATAATATTGCTGCTCAGAATCCTTTAAAAATAGAAGTTTTAAAGAGTTTATTATTCCAGCATCTCGGATGTCATATATTGATAATCAGTAATTTCATAAGCCAGATCAATGATATAGCGCAAAAACTGAATCTGCCTGTTATCACAGGCAAAACCCCTAATAGTGTAAGGGAAGAGCAGTATAAGAAATTCAGGAATGGCGAGCTTAAGGTTTTATTGGTAAGTAAGGTGGCAAACTTTTCAATAGATTTACCAGAAGCAAGCGTTTTGATCCAGCTCAGTGGAACTTATGGTTCAAGACAGGAAGAAGCGCAAAGACTTGGAAGGATTTTACGTCCCAAGTTAAATACTATGTCTTATTTTTATTCCATTATAACAAGGGATTCTATAGAAGAGCAGTATTCTCACAAAAGACAACGTTTTTTAACCGAACAAGGTTACAGCTACAAAATAGACTTTTGGAAACCAGAGGAATTTTTATGTCAGAATTAAAACATGTAAAATTGGATTATTTAAATGAAAAGGAAATCATTGAGTTTTATGAGTTGTTTTTCGGCAATATTTTAATCAAAAGACCCGGGTTTTCGTATTACAGCAATCTGTCAAAATGTTTGACTAAAGATAATGTTGTTCAGAGCATACTGGAAAAATTGAATTCTCATGAACTTAATATTTTAAAAATATTATCAAGAAATATTTATATTCCCAATGATTATCTAATTGAAAAACTGCACATTATCATGGATATACCGGCTCCGATCATTAAAAAATCCATTTCAAATCTAATTGAAAAAAAATATATATTTATAAGAGAAGATAAAAAACTTGTAATACCCAATGTGTTTTTTTCTGATGACAGTGAAAAATCAGATTATAAAGAAGATCAGGATGATCCTGTAGTTTATTCTTCAAGAGCTCTGAATGATATTAATAATCTATTAAACTATTATATTTCAAAAGAGATCAAGCATTCAAATTCTTTTTCATTATATAAGAAGGATCATCATGATTTGATAGCTGTTTTTTCAAATTATTCAAGTATAAATGAAGATGAATATGATCTAGTAACATATTTTTACGGAGTTAACTTTGTTGATGAAACAGAATCCCTGATAATTGAAAAAGTTAAAGATTATTTCAATTTACCAAACTTTAATAAAACAATGCAGTTTGTTAAAATTGTATTTCCATGGCTTAACACCATTATCAGTTATTTTTATAAACAGAATACCTGTATAAGAATAAAAAAAGACAAACTAAAAAATTTATGGGTAAATTCGATCTTATTGACGGAATATAAAAATATTCCTATAAAATTCAGCTTTGAAAAGACATTGAAATTTTTATTAAAACTGAATTTAATAATAAAGGAAAAGGATGAATTTATTTTTCCGATTTTCAAAAATAAAGAAGATGATGAATTTAACAGCCAGGCAAGGCTTACAAGCAGTTTTAATTTTTTTATAAATGCTGATAATTTAAGAAAGGATTTTTATTTTCCGGCAATGTTTTCAGACTTTATAAAATATAACAAGATTGTGGAATATGAGATAACCGAATATTCTGTTAAAAGGGGAGTTATCAATGGACTTGTACTGGATGATGTTCTGGATTTTTTTAATTCATTCAGTTTAAAGATACCTTTAAATGTTGAAACGACTTTAAAGCAGTGGTTTGACAAATATGCATCTTATTTTTATTCAACAGGCACACACTTTTTCTGCCAGAGCAGAGAAAAGGGTAGGCTTATAAATTCTTTAGTTGAAAAGGGATTGATAAAAGCTTACCAGATTAAGGAAAATGAGGTATTTTTGATTCCTGATGAACATAAAGAACAATTTTTCAGTTTTATAGAAAAAAGCGGCATTGATTTCTATCAAAAGAAGCCAATAAAAGTCATTAATGAGCCGATTGATAAAGTATTTAATATTAATTTTCTTTTAACAAAGATTGAATAAAAAATTAAATAATTTTTCCTGTATTATGAAAATGACAATATTTCAGATCCATTCTAACTGTTCAGAGCAATAAATGAAGGAATTCAATCTCTTGATTATAAATCTTCCTATCCCCGAATATTATAAAAAAATTCAAAAAGGCAATACCCAGCTTTTTAAGGATTATGTCAGTTCAATAATTGTTAAGAATAAAATCAAAGGTATAAATATATTAAAAATCGAAAGAACAGTTCTTGAGGCATATAACAACAGGGCTTTGACTGAAGAGATAATCAAACTTAAGGCTGATATTGTCTGCTTTTCATGTTATCTGTGGAATATTGAAAGGAATATTAGTATTGCTTCAGCTTTAAGAGGACGTGGTATAATAACTGTCGCAGGCGGTCCGGAAATACTCTCTGATAACAGATATTTATTTGAAAAAAAATATTTTGACTATTATATACAGGGAGAAGGGGAGTATGAATTATTGAGTTTGATAAACAGGCTTTCAATGAATGAAAATATTACATCAAATCATATTATCTCAAGTCGTAATGTTGATTTTAATGATTTTTTAAAAATTTACAGTAAATTAACAGATGATTACAAATATGATAAACTTTTTTATCTTGAGATTGAAAGAGGCTGTCCCTACAATTGTATTTATTGTGCATATTCAAAATTCAGGAAAAGTATTTCATCAATAGATTTTGACATTTACAGAAAAATCATTAATGATCTCTATGATAAACAGATAAATGAAATTTACCTTTTAGCTCCGACTTTGAACAGGGATAAAGCTGTGTTTAATGATTATCTTAAAGTTATTACTGAAGTTAAAAAAAATAATAATAAGGAAATTAAATTATTCGCTGAAGTAAGACCGGAAACATTGACGGATAATGACATAAAATTAATGTCTGAAGCTGGATTTAAAGAGATTGAGTTTGGGATTCAGACACTGGATGCCGATAAATATGATGATTTAAAAAGGGGTAAATTGAAATTTGATTTTATAGGATTAACTGAAAAACTAATCGAAAATAATATCAATCCAATAATTGATTTTATTATAGGACTGCCCGGAGAAACATATGATGACATAATATCAAGCATTGATTTTCTAGATAAAAATAAATTAATCGGATACCTGCAGTTCTATCAATTGCATGTTCTCGGAGGGACAGAGCTTAGAAAAATCTTTGATGATAAAAAATATAATTATGAAAAGTATTCTCCCTATCTTATAAATTCCAATGATGTTCTTGATCTGGCTGATATAAAAAAAATATATTATTATCTTGAAACTTCAAAAAATTTTTCATATGAAGATAATTTTTATGATTTTGACCCGGATAATTTTTATCTTGTCAAAAATGAAAGTGATCTTAATATTATAGCTGTGTCCCCATTTTATCACAGCGCGGCACTTATTTTTATTGACAATATGGACTGTTTGAAAATCATTAAATTTTATGAAAAATACCTTTCTGAAAACCCCGAAATTTTTCACTGCTGTTTTTTGTTCAGCAATAATGATTATAACTTGAAATTCATTGATGATTTAAACAATATTTTTTTAAAGCATAAAAATTATTATGATCATTTCAAGGATAATATTAATTTTAATCATGCTCTGTCCCTCTCAAAAAAACTGATCCTTCTTGTTGAGCCTGAAATAAATCAAAATAAGCTTGACATTTTGCTTGATAACTATCCTGTTGATTATATAATTTTTCCTGATCTGATTAATCAGAATAAACTTAAAATCGATTATTTAAAGGATAATTATGAAAAGAATGGCATAATAACTCATGTTTTTAAAAATAATAGCTTGAAAAATGAGTTTATCAATCAATTTCCTGTTTATTTTAAGTAAGTTCAGTTTAAAATATAGCCAGCAGCACCTTTTGTGGCGCACTAAAGATGACCGGAAAAAAACATTTTTCAAATAGTCTGGTTTGAAATTTATATTTTATTTTTTATTATCATATTATACTCGAAATGACATTATAATTAAAATTTACAGTTAATAAAAGCAATCAGAAAACCGGCCGCTTCCGGATGGATACTGCGCCATAAAAAACCGCAGTAAAAAAATAAAGCAGGGAATTGCCTTATGTCAACCCCTGCTTAAAAATCTTATTTAAATAAACTGTCTTCCTTTTCTTTTCGTCTTCTTTCCGCATTAAGAAGGTAGTCGATTTTGTCGTCTGTCATAATATCTTTTAATGTCTGGCTCTGTTCAAGGCTGAACGAAGTGATCCAGCCGCCTGATTTGCTGTTGATCAAAACCAGTTCATATTTATTCTTATTTGTCTGATATTCAAAGCGGATATCTTTTGTTGCGCCTATTATTTTATTTAGCTCCCAGTTATTGTTTGCAGCTGCAATCTTATGCCATTCAGCGAACTTGTCAATAATCCTTCTTATTTCCTTTAAGTCTTCCGGAAGATAAAGATTTGCATAAATTTTCTGTTTGAACAAAGCAAGTCTTATAAAATCACCTTTTCCTTCATTGCTTTTAAAATAATCCACGTTAACTGTACCGTTTTTGGATTCCAGAGTCTCCATTTTGTATTCGGTTGTATCAGCAGAAAAAACAACTTTTGTTAATAGAATAAAAAATATAAAAAACATTATTTTTTTCATTTTTTTGTTACCTCCGTTATTAAAAAATAAATTATAACAATAAAAAATCCGATTTTCAAGATTAGAATATGATTTTTTAAAAAAAAAATTGATAAAAAAAACGCATGACTTATCATTATTTTTCGACTATAATAATGTCATCATGTTTTTTATTTTAATTTTATCGGATGATGACTTAATTTTGGTACACAAAAGAGACCCGGAAGTGTTTCAAAGAATTTTTAAGGAATATAATCAGCAGGTATTGAATTATCTTGCAGTTAAAGTAAACGGGAATATGGATCTGGCTGAAGAGATTTTCAGCGATACTTTTCATTCTGCAATAATTTCAGCTCCCATGCTGAAGGATATTAATAAGGTTTTATCCTGGCTTTTAAGAATTGCAAACAGAAGGTTTATTGATTTTTTAAGGAAAAAATACAGAGAAAAAAAATTTACAACAGGCAATGATGATTATCATCAAGTTGCTGATGATTATGACCTGACAGAAAAAGTTCTTGAGAGTGAAAAGGTCGTTATGATGAACCATGCAATAGAGAATTTACCGCCGAAATATAAAAATCTGATCCAATATAAATATAAAGAAAACAAAACAACAGCAGAAATCTCAAAAATAATAGATAAGTCTGAAAAATCGGTTGAAAGTCTTCTCTACAGAGCCAGAGATCAATTGAAAAAAGAGCTAGAAAGATCATCCAGGGGGCTTTTATGAAAAAGGATAAAAACCGTTTTGACTGGATTAAAAATCTGGATGATCATGAAATAACAAGACTGGCAAATAAAGCTGATTTACCGTTTCAGTTATCTGAGAAGACAAAGTATAAAGTATTGACTATGATAATGAACAGTGACCGCATTGCTTCAGAAGAAAAAAAAAGCTCTAGATTAATCAGTAAACCTGCATTTGGATTTGCTCTTTCTTTTGCAGTTGTATTTTTAATTATTATTTCATTATTTTCTATTATATATCTGACAAAAACTGATCTATTTATTTTTCAAACTAACCGAAGTAAATTCATGGTTTCATCCGTTACAGGGGAAGCATTCCGCCAAAAAAAGAACGGAGAAAAGTCAGCGCTGAAAACCGGTGATGAGGTCAGTGAAAACAGCATTTTAATGACTTCCGATAGATCCGTATTAGAGTTAACTCTTAATGAAAAATCTTTTATAAAAATAGATGAAAATTCACTGCTGAATATAGACAAACTTTATAAAAAGAATGAAACAACGGACACCGGATTAAGCATAAAAAACGGCATGGTTTCATTTGAACTTGCAGAATTAAATAGAGAGTCAAAATTTGAAGTGGAAACCGGACAGTTTGTTATCAATGTTGTAGGAACAGATTTTTCCGTTAAAGTAACGGATGACGGATCTTCAAGCATTATTGTCAATGAGGGAGAGGTCAACGCAAGGATTAAACTGAATCAGGAGATTTATATCAGTCTCGATAAATTCAAAAAAGAGGATGCGGAAAAATTAAGAGCATTAATTGACAGGGAAATCTCGGTTAAAAAGGAACAGCAGATAGAACTTAATGACAAAGAGGTGATTTTATTGAGTCAATTACTGCTTGAAATTTTAAAAAGAGTTAGTTATGAGTCTTCATCTGAAAAAATTTATGAGAAATTCAATATTGAAATCAAGAACTTTAATGAACTCAAAGATAAGGTGCTTATTGAACAAACCGCTGTAAAAGAGGATAAAATAACAGAAACAGATCAAAAAAAAGCCGGAACATCAGATGATCCTGACATTTATAGTCTTAAATTCAGTCTTGGTATTAACTTGACCGAAAGAGAAACTTCCGTAACGTCTGACGGAACTTTAATGTATGTCACCAGTGATTCCAATAAAAAGATTTTCTGTATAGATTTTAAAAATAGCAGTCAGCAGTGGGCTTTTTTTGATGCTGATATAAATAAGTTCACCTGCGCGCCTGTAAGCTTTCAGAATAAATTGGTTTTATCAACTCCGTTCTACATTTTTGCAATAAACTCAAGCGGAAGGGCTGTTATGAAAAAAGCGGTAGACAAAGGGACAACTTACTGGGCGGGAATAATTAAATACGGCAATAAATTGTTTATTCCGACTTCAAGTACGGTTTTTGCTTATGACGGTAATACAATTATTGCATTGCCGGATTTTCCTGAGACAATAGGGCAGATATATTTAACTGTTTCAGGGAGTAATCTCTTCTGCTCTGTCCCCAATGAAAAAAAGATTAAAATATATGATATAAAGCAGTCAAAGATTGTCTGGACTTCAGAAGATTTGAATCAAAGGACTTTTATGAGTCCTGTTGTTTACAAGGATGAGGTTGTAATTATTGACAGCAGCGGTCTTGTTTATAAAATAAATTATCTTGATAACAGTAAAAAGACGCTTCAACTGGATGCAGGAGTGGTATCTCAGCCTCTATTATACGCAGATGATATTTATTTTATCGCAAATAACGGTTATTTTTACAATGTATCATTGAAAAATTTCAATAATTATGCTAAAATTAGTAAAATAGACAATAATCCGGACAGTAATAAATATCTGACAAAAAAGATTCTTAAATATAATAAAAATTTTTTTATTACTTCTGATAAAGGGACTTTATTTCAGTATGATTTAAATACAAAAAAATTAAAGGAATTTTTCGTTAATAAAGAAGGTCTGCCTCTGATAAGTACACCGGTTGTTATTAATGGGTATTTATATCTTATAGACAGCAAGTCAAATTTATATCAGGTTGTATTAAAATAATGTAGAAATCGGCTTTTTATTAAAATACATGACAAATTTATAAAATTACTAAGGAGGTAATTTTGTCAAAAAAATTTTTTATCATTACACTGTTAATAAGTTTATTATTAACTCATATGATGCTCTATCCTGCAGAAAAGAAAGTTGAAAAAATCAAAAGGACAATAGCAATATTACCGGTTGTCAACCAGAATAATGCTGCAGAATACAATTATTTAAACTATACGATCAGGGATGCATTAAAGGCACAATTGCTGCATACAGAACAATTTTTATTTTCCGGTTTTTCTGACATTGATAATGAACTGACAAAAATGAATATTAAGGACCGGGCAATGATAGGCGAGGAAAATGCAAAGGCAATAGCGTTAAAAGTGAAAGCTGATGTTGTGGTTACCGGGAAGTTTGTAGTAATTGCAGATAAGATAATGATACAGATGGATGCTTATGATATTTTCATCAATCAGTCTGTGGCAAGTTCATCAATCAGAGGAGATGTGGGACTTGATATTTTCAGGATAGTTGATGATGTTTCAATTAATATGGCTGATAAAATGTCAAAAAAACTTACCATGGTAGATAAAACCTATTTTGATGAAATGTTAAAAACTCAGGAAGATTTTATCAAAAAAAAGAGAAAACTTGAAAGACAGATGTCCTTCAGGCTCTCGAAAATAAATACCGCGGGCCTTGCCCTGACTGTTACAGGCGGGACATTTCTGGCATCAGGTATAGTACTGCTTGTATATGATCTTGGTTTTTATATGGATAAGGTCAAGGAATATCATGATTACGGTATTACCGACTCAAGCGAATATAATACATACCAGGATGCTTACAGGACTTTTATTGCGCTTTTTTCTATAGGTGTAACCTCGCTTGTTCTCGGCGTGATATCCACGGCTGTGGGAATACCTCTTCTGGTATATAAAGATAAAAAAAAGAAAGTAAGCTTAAATATAGCATATAACAATGGAATAAATGTCGCATTCAGATTTAAATTATAATTTTAACGGGAGATTTTACTTATGAGAAAAGCACTTATATTTTTATTATTAATTTTTATAATATTCATGATAACAAATTGTGAATATTTCAAACAGTTAACAGAACAAGAGCTGCTGGAAATAGGCGGTATTAATGATAGTCCGGACTTTGGGCTAACCATTATAAATCCAACCAACAATATGACTGTTGCAGGAACAAAGACGATATTAGCTGTAGCAACAAGTGAAAGCCTTTCTAAAATAGAACTTTATATTGACGGGATTTACATAAACGAAACCATCGAAAATGAATATGAATACAGCTGGAATACAATACCTGAGGCAGACGGCAATCATACCATAAGATTCAGAGCTTTTGATGCATTAAACAATATGCAGGAGAAGATGATCACTGTTAACATTAATAATTCCGCAGGAGTTGATATAACTGCACCTTCTGCGGGTATTTCATTCCCGGCAAACAGCAGCAATATAATAGGCAATACGCTTTTAATTTCAAATTGCACCGATGCTTCGGGAATAAACAAAGTATGTTTTTATGTAAACAGCGCATATGCAGGATATATTTCAACAGGTACAGGAAGATATTGGCTTAATACTGGTAATTATACAAACGGCTCTAAAACAATTATGATAAGGGCATTTGATAATGCGGGGAATATGGGAACAGCCTCAATAACGGCCACTGTATCGAATGTCAACAATGATAAGAATTATATGCAGTCTGTTCCGAATGAAACTTTTACCATAGGCTGGAGCGGATTATCAAACAATACTGCGTCAGTTACAGTCAGCGCTTTTTATATGGGGAAATATGAGATAACGCAGGGTTTCTGGAATACTGTTTATACATGGGCTACCTCTCATAGTTATCTTTTTAACAGAGGTTCGTTCGGCAGTTCTAATTATTATAATTATCCGGTCTGGCAAATAAATTGGTATGATGCCGTAAAATTCTGTAATGCTTTGAGCGAAATGAACGGGTTGACTCCCTGCTACTATACTGATACAGGATTTACAGCTGTTTACAGATCAGGCAATGTTGATATTAGCAATACTATGGTCAACTGGAACGCAAACGGCTACAGACTGCCAGCTGAAGCTGAATGGGAGTGTGCTGCCCGATATATTGACGGAACTACATGGCGGGCAGGAGATAAATACAGCGGTAGTGATATTGCCGATGAAGTTGCATGGTATGAGGAGAATACCGGAGGTACAGTACAACAGACTGTGGGATTAAAAAATCCTAATCAGCTAAATATTTACGACATGACAGGCAATCAATGGGAGTGGTGCTGGGATTGGTATACTGCTAATTATACGGCAGGAACAGATCCTATAGGACCTACAACAGGCACTGAAAGAACCATAAGAGGAGGATGTGCAATTGTTTCATTATTATTTTATTCTGATTATTTAAAAGTTTCTCATAGGAAACTAGTTGTTCCATCAGATGACGATGGAACATATGGATTCAGGATTGTACGAAAGCCATGATTTGAGTTGTATATTTTAATGATAAACCGGAGGCTGTATTTTATATAGGTCAAATTTTGAATAAAAACAATCATAGATTGCTTCGTCGTTACACTCCTCGCAATGACTTGTAATTTCAATGAATGAGGCGGCATCTCATGAAATT
>JAFGQB010000165.1 GCA_016935915.1 Spirochaetota bacterium | reverse complement strand
TGAAGAAATTGATATTGAAGCAATTTTAAAAAGAAAGCCCCATATTGTATTGATAGACGAACTTGCTCATATAAATGCCTTCGGATCCCGCCATAAAAAAAGATATCAGGATATACTTGAAATCCTTGATTACGGCATTGATGTATATACTACATTGAATATTCATAATATTGAAAGTCTGGCTCCTGCCATTGAAGAAATCACGGGCATTAAAATCAATGATACCATCCCTGATTCAATACTGGAATCTGCAGACAATATTGAAATTGTTGATATAACTAATGATGAACTGTTAACCCGTTTAAACAGTGGAAAAATCTTTCCTTTGGGAAAACCACAATCAATCAAAAATTCATTCTTTAATAAAGGAAATCTTACAGCTTTAAGGGAAATGCTTTTTCATTATACTGCATCACTTATTAAAAAGGATATAATTGAATATAAGCAGGCTCATTTAATTGATAAAAGCTGGAAAACAGCTCCAAATCTGCTTGTAGCAATAAGTCCAAGCCCAACTTCCGAATATTTGATCCGATGGACAAAAAGAACCGCCTTTGATCAAAAAATACCATGGTCAGCAGTATATGTGGAAACAGATAAAAAACTTACTGCTGAGCAAAGCAGAACACTTGAAAAGAACATTAAGCTTGTAAAGGAATTAGGAGCTGAATTAATTACAACCATAGATGACAATATACCCAAAGGCATTATCAGAACAGCAAGACAAAAAAATGTATCGCAAATAGTTGTCGGCAAGCCTTACCCCGGTACTTTACTGCGTTTTTTCCTTAAAAAAAACATCATTGACAAATTAATACAGGAAAGCGGTGAAATAGATATTTTAATGATATCTGAAAAAAAAATCAAATCAAAATTACCCCCGTTTTTACTCGACTTTATAACATCCGAAAGCAGTTTTAAAGAATACGCTTTGGTAATATTCGGTATTTCAATTCTAACAGCTTTAAATATAATCTTAAACAAATATATAAACTATTTTGCCATAGGTTTAATTTATCTTGCTGCAGTTTCTATAGTTTCAGCCTTTTTAAAAAAAGGACCGATTTTTTTATTTTCAACATTAAGTGCAGTTTTATGGAATTTTTTATTCATTCCGCCAAGTTATACATTTTTAATTGATCGGGTTGAGGATTTGTTCATGTTTATAATGTATTTCATATCAGCTCTTATTACTGGTAACCTTACATCTCAACTAAAGGTAAAAGAACTTTTTTTAAGAAACAAAGAAAAAAATCTTGAAGAATTATATCAGATGAGTAAAATCTTGAATGAAACCAGCAATATAAACGAAATAATCGGCAAGTCATTAAATTATCTAAAAAAAGTATTTTTAGTTAAATTTTCAATTTTTCTTTTTGACGATAACCTCAATTTGTCAAGAATTCCTTTTAATGGCAGCGATTTTGTACTTCCTGATAATGAATGGAAAACAGCATTATGGTGCTATGAAAACAAAAAATCAGCAGGAAAAAAAACAGATACCATGTCAATGTCAAAATACTTTTATATACCTCTCTTATCACAAGCTAAAATATTCGGAGTTATGGCTATTGATTATCCCGAGTCATTCAATTTCAATAATGAAAGGCTTGATCTTCTGACTGCATTATCAGGTCAAATTGCTATAGCAATCGAAAGAAATGAATTAATTAAAACTTATCAAAAAATAATAATTGAAGAAGAATCGGATAAACTCTATCAAATACTGCTTAATTCTGTATCACATGAACTTAAGACACCTATTACAACAATATCAACTTCAGCTAATGGTTTGATCGATAAAAAACTTTCATCAGATAAAAAAGTGAGAGATATTCTGACCAATGACATCATTGACGGAGTTGAGAGATTAAACAGGCTTGTTGACAACCTTTTAGGAATACTTCATATTGAAAGCAAAAAAATACAATTAAATCTCGAATGGAATGATATCACTGAAGTAGTCAATATTGTTGCAAAAAAACTCAAGAAACTCATGGTGCATCATTCGTTTATCGTGAATATTGATAAGGAAATACCTATGTTGAAGTTTGATTTCAGATTAATGGAACAGCTTTTTACCAATCTTATTCATAATGCAATATTATATACTCCAAAAAAAGTAAAATTGAAGTTCAAATTTATAACAGGTTAAAATTCATCGAAATAATTATTAGCGATAATGGACCGGGAATTACAGAAAATATCATGGAAAAAATATTTGAAAAGTTCTATCGTTCCAATCAGGTTAAAGCAGGAGGCCTTGGTCTGGGGCTTGCTATATGCAAAGAAATAGCAGAGATTCATAAAGGTCTGATTTTTGCAAGAAATAATAAAACAGGAGGAGCAAGCTTTATAGTCCAGCTGCCCCTTGAAAAGAGTACAATTAAAGGAGAGTTGAAATGAAGGAAGGTGGTTTGATTCTTGTTGTTGATGATGAACAGCAAATCAGAAGATTTATCAAAATAAGTCTTGAATCCTGCGGTTATAAAGTGTTTGAAGCAGAAACTGGAAATAAAGGCATTACAGATGCGGCATCAATAAATCCGGATTTAATAATTCTTGATCTTGGACTTCCCGATATGGACGGATTGGACTTTTTAAAAAGAATCAGAGAATGGAGCAGTGTGCCAATCATTGTTCTTACAGTTAAAGACTCTGAAAAAGATAAGGTAGATTTGCTTGACAGCGGTGCCGATGATTACCTCACTAAACCTTTCAATGTAAATGAATTAAAAGCAAGAATAAGGGTTGCTTTCAGGCATAGATTTAAAACAGAAGAAACTCCGGTTTATAAAGCTGGTAAGTTAACAATTGATTTCAGCAAGCGAATTGTAAAAGTTAATAATAAAATCATTAAATTTACTCCAAAAGAATATGCATTATTATCAATGCTTGCAAGAAATGCAGGAAAAGTTCTCACTCAAAATCATATTTTAAAAGAACTCTGGGGACCGTTTCAGGAAGAAGAATCTCAATATTTACGGATCTATATTTTACAGATAAGAAGAAAAATTGAAGATGATCCAAGCAATCCGAAAATCATTATTACCGAACCCGGAGTGGGATACAGACTTGTAGATGAAAAATACCTGTAAAAAAATTACAAGTTTAAATTTTAAATGAAAACCGGACGCTTCCGGTTTTTTACTTTTGCTCCAAAAAAAACAATAACAGTAGTTTTAAAAAAACTTTGCCATGATTGAATCATAATCATCAGGATTAATGGTAAGAATATCAAAACCGTCATCGGTCACTGCAATAGTATGTTCAAAGTGAGCAGAATATTTTCCGTCTATAGTTACAACTGTCCAGCCGTCATTTAAAATATAGCATCCACCTTGACCAAGATTTATCATAGGTTCAATGGCTATAACCATCCCTGTCTTAAGCTTTCTTGAACCTTTTGTAAATCTGTAATTTGGTATTTCAGGATCTTCATGATTCTTATATCCGACACCGTGACCGCAGTATTCTGTAACTATTCCATAATCAAATTTTTTGACATAATCCTCAATTGCTCCGCTTACTTCATTAATTTGAGCTTCATTTTTAATTTTAGAAATTCCTTTATATAATGCCTCTTCAGTACGTTTCAATAATGATTTCAGCTCATCAGTAATTTTACCGACCGAATATGTATATGCACTGTCACTTATTAATCCGTATTTCTTTATTCCCACATCTATACCTACAATATCGCCGTTTTTTAATTTTCTGTTGGAAGGTATCCCGTGAATGATCTCTTCATTTATTGAAATGCATAAAGTAGCCGGAAAATTCGCATATCCCTTAAACGAAGGTATTGCTCCATGTTTTCTAATGAAATTCTCTGCTATTGAATCAAGTTCTTTTGTGCTTATACCCGGTTGGATATGCTTTTTAATCATTTTAAAAAGTTCAGAACTGATGATCCCGCATTCTCTTATCCTTTCAATTTCATCATTCGATTTTATATGTATCATTTTCACTTCTCCAGATATTTGATGACAAGTCCTTTTAAATAACTGTTCTTTTTGGCTGCTAAGCCTTTCTCTTCGGCATTTTTTATTATTTTTAATGCTAAGGGATAATCCTGCTTATAATAATAACATAAAGCTTTGAGATATAAAATTTTAGCTCTAAATTCATGGCTGATTTCTTTATCGGGTATTTTTGCAAGAATCTCAAGACTCTTATCATAATCATCCTCAAATAAAAAAATTATTGCTAAATTAAGTTGAGTTTTAATTGACGGATCAGTTAAAGACAATAAAAAATCCCTTTCTTTTTCAAAACCTTTTAAATTATCGATGCCCAAATTGTACATAATCTTATAATTTGACAGTATCTCCTTCTGTTTATCATCTAAAATTATATTTGATACAGTTTCAATCTCCCTTTGTGCATCCTTATACTGATGGTTGTTAATATAATATTCTATTGTTTTAAAATAAGATTCAGGATTTTTTTCATTTTTTTCTCTCAGTTCCAAAAGTTCTAATTCCGTCATACTCCCTTTTTTTGCCTGACTCGCCAAAAAAGCTAAAATTTCCAATTTTTTATTATAATATTCATAT
The DNA here is from genome assembly GCA_016935915.1 of Spirochaetota bacterium. GTDB lineage: Bacteria > Spirochaetota > GWE2-31-10 > GWE2-31-10 > JAFGQB01 > JAFGQB01. Next base: position 19,502 of record JAFGQB010000165.1, on the reverse strand, counting down.
CTGTTCTTTGACCTCTGGAAGATAATTTTAGCTTTATTAATATAATTAAGTGCATTGTCAGGCTGATCATTATCTATATATATTTTTGCAAGTCTCATATAAAATTCAAGATCATCAGGATATTGTGCCAAACCTTCCTTTAAGAAAAAAATCTCTTTTTCTGTATTATCTATCATGCTGTAAGATATGCTCAAGTTCTTATAAATATCAGGTGTATTGTATTTGTAATTATAAAACAATTTTTCCATGCTTTTGATATTATTTTCATAATCCTTTTTTAAATAATATAAATCGGTAATCACTGCCTGTTCATCTTTTGATAAATCTCTCTTTTCTTCAAGCTTTTCAAATAAAAAAATGGATCTTTCATAGTCATTTTTAACAATAAAATATTCAGCAAGGATTTTAATTATGCTTAAGTCAGTTAAAACATATTCTTCTTTATTGGTAATTATATCATAAACTTCACCCGGCTGATCATCATACATATTGCAAAATATGATAAGTTTATCAGCAATACTCTCATAATTCTCATTTAAGCTTTTTACTTTTTTCAAAATTTCAACAGTATTGAAAAAATCATTTTTTGATAATTTAGCCAATGCCTTAAACAGATAAAGTTCTGATTTTTGTTTATTGGTTAAAATTAAATTTAATTTTTTTTCATATCTTTCAATGTATTTTAAAAGTTCCTCTCTCCTATCAAGCTTAAAAAGACAGATAAAGATTATCTTATGAATATTGAAATCCCTTTTATTTGATTTTATGCTGTTTAATATATTCAGACTTTCTTTAAAATTACCAGTCTTATAATAATAGAGACTTATCAATTCCTTTAATTCTATTGAATTTTTCAGCCTGTTCTTGTTTTTTTCAATCTCTTCTTTTACCTGATCAAGTTTATTTAATCTTAAAAGCAGTTTAATTCTGTAGATATAAACTTCAAGAATTTTTTTATCTATACTTTCAAGTTCATTTAAATAACCTAAAGCCAGATCATATTTTTTCTGAAGCACGGAAATTTCAAATAGCCTTTTGTAAACAAGAACTTTTTCAGTCTTTTTTATATCATTGTTTAAATAACGCATATAATTTATTGCAGAATTTTCAAGATAACCCTTACGGTAATCATCTTCTGCAAGTTTAAACAAATTATCTTTAACCCTGTCCTTAGTCTGCCAGAGCTTATTAATCACTTTTTCGGGAATAATAATAGACGAAAGATTGATTATTAAAACACTGAGCAAAAAAAGAAAAATAATTACCAATATAATTATAAATGATTTAAATAAAACAGTGGACTTTTGTTCTTTTATTGACTTGTTGATTTTTTTAATAGATTCATTTACTTTGTTCTTCAGATTTTTTAATTGCATCTAGTATTCCATTGACAAATTTATATGAATCTTGAGTGCCATATAACTTAACTATTTCAATGGCTTCATTAATAATAATATTTTTAGACAAATTTTTTTCAAAAATCAATGAATATATTGAAAATCTTAAAATTGATTTATCTATTATAGAAATTCTGTCAAAATCCCAATTTCTTAATCTGGAATTAATTTTGGAATCAATTAATTCAATATTTTCAATCGTTCCTTTAATCAGAAATTTTGCATAATCTAAAGATTCATTTGAACATTCATTTTCCAGCCAGTCAAATTTCAATAATTCGTCAATAGACTTTTTAGTAAAATCATAGGCAAAAAGTGCCTGAAATGCTATTATTCTTCCTTCTCTTCTATGAACTAAATATTTGCTGTTTTTTCCCCCGGCTTTATTATAATTTATATTCATCATTAAAATATGTAATGCTTGCTTTAGCTCTTAAACTTTCAACCAATGAATCCAATTCATCACTTACAGCCTTTGTCTTTTCATATTCTTTAAATATATCAACTAATTTAGGTTTTATTTCATCAAATTTAAGCAATGCACCTTCCTTCTTATCAATAACATAAAAAATATGAAAACCTAACACCCCTTCATATACTTGAGAAATTTTATTTTTCGGTAGATCAAACATTTTTGAAAACAACTCTTCTCCGAAATGTCTTTTGTATTCAGGCACCAATTCTCCTGAAAACGCTATGGGACCCAAATATCCGGGATTTGGTTTTTTTGTTTCCGGATCTTTAAAGTCTCTGGAGTCAACGTCATCGGAATATGCCAGACATAATTCATCAAAAGATTTTTCCCCTTTTGATAATCTGGAATAAATATCATTGGCTTTTGCTTTTTGCGCCTCATATCTTGAATCCTGCATTTTCACTAATTTACCTTTTTCATCCTGATCAACTGCATATATAAAAATATGTTTTAACTCTACGGTTTTAGGTCTTACAAACATCGTAGGATTTCTCTCGTAAAATTCTAACAGTGAAAAATATTTATCCATCGTACCTGTTTGCGGATTTGGAATGATTACAGGAAAATCTCTGGGTGAATCATATTTTTTTGCAATAATCTGCTGAATCACCGGTTCTGATTTTTTCATGATATACTGCTGTACCATCAACTTTTCTTTCAGACTTTTTTCATATTCTTCATAAGTATTATTATACTCACTTTCGACAAAAGCTTTAAAATCAGTCTCATTAAACTGATAATCAGGTTCTTTCATTTTTCTGAATTTTGTATAATAATCTTTATTTGTCTGCAGAGTGCTTTTCAAAATATTTTCATCCATAACAAAAGTCTTTGATTTGCTCAACTCATCTTTCAGTAATTCATCCTGAATTAAATTTTGCATTATGATTTTTTTAGTCGGCTTTTCACTTTCCGGCAGGGGTCTTCCGTACTGCTGAAAATATAATTGTTCATGCAGTTTAATCTGAGTATTATAATATTTTTCAAAATCTTTGGTGTAAATTGTTTTATCATTAATTTTAACTAATTTATCCTGTCCAATGTCCAATCGTGCAGAAATAAGTAAAAATACTGAAAATAAAGAGATCAATAAAACTATTTTTTTCATTTTTTCCCTCAAATTTATATATAATTTATTTTTTAAACAAGGTATATAACATTTTTTTTCTTATAAATCAAATTTTAATTTTTTGTTAAATTAATTTGAATAATCAAAAAATTATTGTATATTTATTATATATGAATAAAAAATTAATTCTATTATTTTTTTTCTTTTTTACAATTAATATACACGGGATTGACTTTATACAGGATTATCTTTTTGTAAACTCTTATCCCTTAAGAGCAAAAGTCATTATTGACGATATAGATAAAGGTATCTTAACACCATGCATACTGAAAAATATCACTTCAATAAACAAAACAATAACAATAAAAAAAGAGGGTTATACTGAACAGGTAATAAAAGTATCAGATATTAAAACAAAAAAAATAGATGTAAATTTAACCCCTCTGTCAATAAGTTTATTTTTCCCTGAAATGAACCTGTATAATATAGGCAACAACCAAATAAAAGGACCGCTTTATATCTCAAACTTAAATAAAGGCAATTATAATATTGATAAGATTCAAAACCAGATATATTTTAAAAAAGTATCTGATTTCTTTCCTGCAGAAGTTGGACTCTCAACCGCTTTTGGTATTTCAACCTCCTATATGTTCATTTCAATAGGATTAACAGAATATTACGGGTATCAATCAAAAATTGCAAGTCATGATTTTGATCAGAGGCATTTTGACCTTGTATCAAGAGGATTTGATATAAGCAAATATGTAAGTATATCGGTTACATCTGTGATCGCTGTAGCATTAACCGGTATATTAATAGCAGATTTTACTTCGAGAAATTATTATAATAAACAAAAATTAAAAATTGAAACTAAATATCCAACCGATCAGGGTAAAACATTGTATGATTCTGCCATTCAATTTTTAAGCATCGGTGAAATTGATAAATCAAGTAAAATTTTACAGAGTTTAATCCTGCTTTATCCTGAAAGCGATAATATACCGCTTTCATATTATCAGCTGGGGCAAAATTATTATATATTAAAAGACTATAATAATGCATTAAATAATTGGGATATTTTTATAACCAATTATCCGATCGCAGAATATTATGATTATGTTCTTAAAAATATAGCGGAAATTCATTACCAAAAAGGTGATCTGGTTTCCGCAATAAGCTGTATGAACAAAATATTATTTACAGAAAATATACTCGACAGAGAGATTATTTATTCATTCAAAGCAAAACTGCTTAATGAAAATTATTATAAAAATACAAATGAAGAAAATTTGAAACTGGCTGAAAACGAATATTTATCTTTAATAAATAATTTCGGCTCATCCGAAAACATAAATTTTTACTTTCAAGAAGTTATCAAACTTTATAAAAAGGGCAGCAATTCCGATAAATTAATAATGCTTAAAAAGAAAGCAGAAGAAATTCCTGATGCAGGAATGAGAAATATTATATTATCTTATTTTTAAATTTTAAATATGGGCTCTGAATTAATTAAAAATACTATCAATTCAAATAATAATAAAAACATTTTTAATGAACTTGAAGAAATAGATCAGCCTGAAAAAATCAGTATAAATAAAATCAACAATTTAACTGAAAAAAGCAATTCGGAATATTTTGCAAATAAAAAATTCAACTTCAATGTGCTGTTAAATGATAACAAAACATCAGAGGATTTCAAAATCGCCAATAACTTTAATGAAAGATCTATGGAAAATATTAAGGACATTAAAACAAATATCAGTGAAGAAGTGTTTTCTGCTCATAGTATTTTTAAAGATATTAATTATACTAAATCGACAAGTGAACAGTTTGATCTTATAGAAGAAGATATAAATGATATTGAACATGATAAAATTTTAAAAAATCTTGAACAAAAAAATTTACTGAAAAATAATGATAAAATAAGCAAAAAGATATCCAAAAAAAGCCCGAAATCCATAATAATTAATGAAATCAAAAAATCAGATAACAAAAAAATAATTAATGAAAATATTGAAAGTAATTTAGAAAATGATGTTAAATCAATAAAAAAACAAACCGATTATGAAGAAAAAAATTCCAAGAAAAAAAAGACAGAAAAGATAGAAGAAGAACCTGAAGAATTGGAAACTCTTGATGAAGCAGATGAAGATAAGGGAATTGAAGAGCTCTCAGAATCGGATGGAGTTGAAGAGCTTGAAAGTTTAGAAGACGATCTGGATATTTTAATTGATAATATTGATACGGTAAATAATTCAATAAAATATCCGGGTAAAATTGATATATTAAAAATTGACGAAAATTTGACAGATAAAAAAATTGAAGCCGGAGATGAAAAAAATAAATTTGAGGATGTTTATGGTGTCAATAGAGTACAGGTCTTTTATAATATTGACAAGCAGTTGTATAAATCAAGAAGTATTACGAAATACAGTCCTGAAAAACTTTCACGAACAAAAAAAGGACTTCTCCTGCCTATCTCTGTTGTCATAGCATCAATTTTTGTTTTTATTTTAGGTTATTCTGCCATTAATATATACCTGAAAGCTACAGAAAAGGTTGATCTAGCGGATAATATCTTTAAAGATGATTCTATTATGACACAATTAGCCCAGCAGTTAAATGAGGAAAAAAGAGTAGCAGCACAAAAGCTTGAAGAAGAGATGAAAAAACTTGAAGAAGAAAGGAAAAACAGACAAAGCATAATTGAAGAAGAACTTTTAAAAAAAGAAACCGAAATAGAAAACAAGTTTAATAAAAGAATCGAGGAGATAAGATTACAAAAAGGTATTACAGAACAAGAAATAATAAGATTAACTAAAGAATATGAAGAGGCAAAATTAAGAGAATTGGAAGCAGCAAAGTTATTTTCTCAGACAGAACAGGAAAAATTAAATGATGTTTTAAAACAAAAAGAACTGGAAATCGAAGATACCAAAATCAAGCTGGCGCAGGAGAGAGAAAATATCCAGTTAGAAATCGAAAGACTTAGAAGAGAAAACGAATTGAGAAGGCTTGAAGAGGAAAAATTCATAAAACTTGCAAATTTAAAACAAGAAGAGATAAAAACATTTAATTCTACTGTTTATCAATTAATGAAAGCAGGAATGGATGATTTAAAAAATTACAGATATGATGAATCAATTAAAAAGTTTGATTCTGTTATAGATTTTTATAATTCAAGAATCGACTTTATAAACAAAAATGAAGACCTTGTAAAAAAAATGGAAACAGATTTAATTTTTGTTAAAACCTTAAAAAATTTAATAGACTCAACCAGATATTCCAAAACAAGAGAATATGAAAAAATTGTAAAAAAATTCGAAAATATAAACAATTTATACCAAAGGGCTGAAAATTTTAATAATGAAAAAAACTATGCTAGATCCGGAAAAGAATATCAGCGGGTTTTAGAAGAGATAGAACAGATCAATGAATCCTATAAAAAATTAAAGGATATAGAAAAAAACAGTCAAAATTCAAAAGCTTATGAATTATACAACAGCGGATTATTAAATCTGAAAAATAACAATCAGGAAAAAGCCATAGAAAATTTTACACAGATAATTAAGAATACTCCGCTTAGCGATTACACGGATGATGCTGTTAATGAAATTGTAAAAATTTCCCGTTCTGCTTCATTTACCATTAAGACCCAGGAACAAAATGATAAAGCAAAAACTATTTTCGCTCAAGCGCAAAATTTAGCAGCAAATAAAAATTATGATGAAGCACTAAAACTATATAATCAGATAATCACTGATTATCCATATTCAACATACACAAAAAACGCTTTTGAAGAAAATCAAAAGATAAATGAAATGAAAAATAAAGAAACAGGCAATAAATCAAATGAAGAGCTTTTAAGAAAAAATGAAGAGGATTTGAAAAATAAATTTGAAATGTATTTTGAAAAATATAAGGAAGCTTATAAGAATGGAGATGTTGAATCCGCCAGGAAATATTATTTTGAGGCATTAAATAATGCCTTCAGCATCTATACAAATAATTCATTGAATGAATTCATTACTGTTGAAAACAACTATATCAGCGAACTGATTAAAAAATCAGGAGAAACGTCCTCTCTTTCAAATAAGGAAAAAAATGAAATCATAACAAAATTTGAAAATCAGATTAAAGAAAGAGATATACTGATTGAAAATTATAAAATAAAAATAGATGAGATTTCTAAAAACCAGAACACTGCTTTAAACGCAAAAGAAAAACAGGAACTCATAGCTAATTATGAAAAACAGATAAAAGAAAAAGAGAATATTATAGACAGTTATAAAAGAAATATAGATGAATTGTCAAAAAACAGAGAATTTAATCTCACAGAAAAAGAAAAAAATGAATTAATTGATAAATATGAAAGTCAAATAAAAGATAGAGAACAAACCATTGAAAAATTAAAATTCTTTATTAGGGAAAATGAAAAATCATTAACACAGGAACAAAAAGATGAATTGATTAAAGAATATCAGAATAGGATTAAACTTGAAAAGGACAAATCAGATACATTGAAAAAACAACTGTATGATTATTACAAAAAAAACAGTGAGCTTGAATCTAAAATTGAACAATCAAATACTATAAAATCGGACTATAATGATCTGGTAAATAAATATAAGGAATTACTGCAAAAATATGATGCTAAAACCATTTCAAAGGAAGAAAAAGAGAGAATAGAGAAAGAGCTTTTAGCAAAACTTGAAAAGGAGCTTAAGGAAAAATATAACAAGGAAAAGATTGCCGAAATAGAAAAAGAAAAAAATAAAATAAAAAAAGATTTTGAAGAAGAATTAAAAAACATGAAAGACTATATAAATACATTAAAATTCAGTAATCTGGCAGACAGTACTAAATTAGAATTAAAAAATCAACTTTTTGCAAGAATTACAGCAGTCACTCTAAATTCGATAGATTTCCAATTCTTAACACTAAATAATGACAACTTTGTTGATGTTAAAAACGGTGATACTGTCCAAGTTATAAGACTTGTAATTATCGAAGGAAAAAAAATGGAAATTTCTACAGGATTTGTTAAAATAACATCTGTAAAAGATAATTCAATTTACGGAAGAGGACAGATAATATCAAGCGGAAGAGGTTATTCCGTACAAATCGGTGATTTGTTAAAGTATTAAATATGGAGTAAAAATTAATGGAAAATTATGATACAGGAATCATAGAAAAAATAATTGATAAAAACAATGTATTGGTAAAAGTTTTAACAAAAGGTGAATGCTCTTCCTGCTCAAGTAAAGAAGGCTGCAGAATAACCTTGTTTATGGACAAAAACAATTTAATCGAAGCAAAATATAATGAAGAGCTTAAAATAGGGGATAAAGTATATATTATAATTAATGGTGTGAACAGAGTTATTTCATCATTATTAGTTTTTGCATTTCCAATAATCTCTTTAATCATTTTTTATATAATTGGCAATCTTCTGTTTGATAAAGAAATTTTGGCAATATTAAGTTCATTAACAGGTTTAATCATTGCTTTTTTGATTGTTTATATTTTGTTAAAATATAATAAAAAATTTCAAAACTTTAAACCATCTGTAACTAAAATAAAAAATTAATAATCTTTAATAAAATTACTTTATTTATTAAATTTCAATAATTTATAAAAATTTTAGTTACATAATTCTTGACAAACAAAAAAATTCTGTCATAATCTCTTCGGAGGTTTGTTGTGTCTTTAGATCAATCAAATTTTAATGTTCATGTATTGCAGTTAAATAATGAATTTGATATAAGAAGAGAATTATATAATATTAAAACTGATAAAAAAGTTCATGATATTTTGATACAAAAAATGATTTATCTGCATGTAAAACTTGAACAGGTAGATACAAGAGCTGCCAATCTTTTAAAAAGACAGATGCATTCTATTGGCGGTGAGGCAGTTATTTCTAAAGATGCTTATTCTTTCACAGAAAGAACTACAGATGTTATTTTATCAGCTTCAAAAGAAACATTAGGCTTATTGGCAAAAAAAATCATAAATCTTCCATACGGTTTAAGCAATATAGCAAAAGAAATCAGTAAAAATTTATTTTCAGAAATCGGCATTATGAAGGTCGCAGAATCAGTTCTTGATTTCAAACATAAAACATATATAATGGGCATACTAAAATTCTTTAAGCATTATAGACTTGATAATTATTCTAATGAAAATTTACTGGAAACAGTTGATTCCATGCAGAAGGCGGGAGTCGATATTATAGACATAGTTGAAGAAAACCATTTTAAAATATATGACAAAAAAGAAGAAGAAGTTAAATTATCGCATCTTATACCACTTGTCAGAGCTATAAAAAACGAGCACCCAAAACTTATCCTTTCACTAACCACTGGAAATTATAATATCGCCAAAGAGTGCCTTGAAGCAGGTATTGATGTGTTAATGGTTGGAATGCCCTTAAAATATTATGAACAGATGCTCTATCTGGTAGCAAAGAAAAAGTGCCCGATTATATTAATGCATTCAAGTTCCATGAAAAACAAAGCCCCCAAACCATTAAATTCAATATCAGATGTAATAAGAGAAATACAATCTAATATATCTTATGCATCAGGACTGGGCATCAGAAAAGAAAAAATTATAATAGAACCAGGCATCGGATTCGGCAGAAGCAATGAAGATAATTTTTTAATATTACGTCAGCTCTCATCATTTCAATATTTAAATGTGCCGATATTGGTAGGGCTTCCGAAAAAATCTTTTTTAGGAGAAGCTCTGAGAGGGAAAATGAGAAAAACTCATATAAGTACTATTGCGGCAAATACCATGGCGATTATTAATGGTGCAAATATAATTAGAGTCGATGATGTTGAACAGGCAGTAGCAATGGTAACAATCATTGACACAATTAGGCATGTTAATACTGATTAAATAATTATGTAGGAATTATTTATGATACTTTTTCATCTTCCCTTGCTTACGATAATTTTAAATTTTTTTTTAGCTGTCGTAGATATTTTTATCATCTCATTTATATTTTATAAATTCTATCAAATATTATCACAGACAAAAGCTGTTCAAGTCATTAAAGGTCTTGCATTTTTTGTCGCTTTATATTTTTTATCGCGGCTTTTACGTCTGGAAGCATTCTCATGGATGCTTGATAAAATAGCAAGCGTAATGGTACTGGCAATTATTATTTTATTTCAACCAGAACTTAGAAGGGTTTTAACAAAACTTGGACAAAATGATTGGGTATATCATTTGATGAAAAAGAATCCTAAAGATATAACAAATATAATAAATGCCATTCAGAATTTCCATATACTGCATATCGGTTCTATTATTGTTTTTGAAAGAAATGTGGGTTTAAAAAATATAATAGAAAGCGGAACAGTTTTAAACGCAAAAATCAGCACTTCTTTATTGCTAACTATATTCACTAACAAATCTCCATTGCATGACGGAGCCATAATAATTAAAAATGACATGATAATTGCTGCCGGATGTTTTCTTCCGTTAAGCGACTCAAGTATAATAAAAAAAGAATTTGGCACCAGACACAGAGCAGCCTTAGGCATCTCGGAAGAATCAGATGCTGTCGCCATAGTTGTTTCAGAAGAAACAGGTACAATCAGCCTTTCCTATGATGGAAAACTCTTTACTGATTATGATATCAATGAATTGGAAATAAAACTTTTAGATTTATTGGGATATGATACAGATTTTGATGAGGAGAATCTTGTAAATGAAAAAATTTAACAAAGAACATGTTGTTAAAGATTTAAAAGTGAAAATTTTTGAAGATTTTTCAATAAAGATCATATGTTTTTTATTAGCGATTTTGATGTATATTCTGACTTCTCTTTTTTTTCATAGAACTACCCACACATACTCAAGCCCTTTAAAAGTGGAAAATCTAAAAAATTATTATGTACTTAGAAATAAACTACCTGAAAATATAAAGATCATAGCAAGTGATAAACCTTCAAGCTTTTCAAGTATTACTGAAGAGGACTTTAATGTCAGGCTTGATCTTGAAAAAATAGACAGACCGGACACTTATATGATACCCGTTCAATGGAAAATCCCCACTTCAATGAGATCATTGTTCGGTTATATTAAGGTTGAACCACGGATAATAGAAGTTCAGGTAGAATTAATAAAAGAAAAAAATGTTAAAATTGATGAAAATACCATTGGAAAACCATCTCCGGGTTATGCAGTTAATAAAATTACTATTGATCCGCCATATCTTAGAATACAGGGACCTGAAAGTTTAATAAACAGCATTAATTCAATTAAGACAGAATTAATAAATATTGAAGGAATTAAAGAATCATTTGTTAGAACTGTTGACTGCATATCAGATTACAGCACAGTTAAAATTTTAGGCAGAGCCAATATCAGTATTGAAATTATTGAAGAGACTGACATAGTATCATTGAAATTCAATAAAATCATGTTTATTAATCTGGCAAAACAATTTATAGCAAAAACACAGGATGAAATTACCGTTACATTTAAAGGACCCAAAAATCAAGCGACTAATTTAAAACCTGAAAATGTAACCCTATACATTGACTGCGGCAGTATTAAATTTCCAGGTGAATATACTTATGATGTAAATGTAAGAAAACCCTTGGATTTTAATATAATTTCAATTAATCCTTCAAGTATTAAAATAACAGTGGAAGATAAAAGTGATTAAATTTTATATTCTTTATATACAAAGTTTTTATGCTGATAATAAAAATTAATTTTTTCATCAATTTTCATATTACCCTTCCTTCCTATACCTTTGCATCTTTTCATTTCTTTTTTTAAATCTATATCTGATTCCACAATGGAAGCCCAGAAAGGATATGCTTTGCATTGTAAGGGTCTTGCTTCATAAATTGTACATTTATTATCCCAAAAAATACAATCATAATTGGTTTTTTCTTTTAATGCAACAATCTGTCTTGTACCTCTAAATATTGGTCTGCAGTAATCAATTAAAAATGATTTAGTATCGATTTTTAAAAACTTAATAATTTCATTGAAGTCATCTTCAGATAAAAATACTGCCCCAGGATCGATTCTGCAGCAATTAGAACATCTTAAACAATTAAAATCAAAATCATTTAAAATTTTTATTAATTCTTTTTTACACAAAGCCATTATAAAAATTATAGAATATTTTTTAAAGAAAGTAAAATATTTTAATCATGTAGTTTATACAAGAAATTCATATACATTCATAATAAAATGCTCTTTTTTTTCAATATGAGGAACATGATTGCATCCGGGAACAATCCACAGTTTAGAATTTTTTAACTTTTTATAAGCTCCTAAGGTATGATCAATATCAAAATAAAAATCCCTGTCCCCGTTTATAAGTAATACAGGGCAGTCAATTTTTTTTAATTCATTAAGTATATTATAATTTTGATTCATTATATATGAAATATCATGATTTCTGATTGTATCCCAGAATTTTTCTGCATATTCCTCGCCGTGCATTTTTACAAGCTTATTTTTTAACTTAACATTAATTTGTTTAAAAGGTTTAAATGTCCAGTCCGATTTAACTAATATTTTAGGATCTGAAAAAAAACCTGTTGATTCAAGAATAAGTTTATCAACTTTTTCCGGATATTTTATTGCAAAAAGAATAGCTATAGCACCACCGAGACAATGTCCTAAAAGGCTAAATTTATTAAATTTCAAACTTTTGGTTATTAAAAAAAGTTCTTCAACTCCCTTATCTATAATATCTTCATTTAATAATGTATTAAATTTATCCGATTTTCCATATCCAAATCTGTCGTAATCCAGTAAATAGAATTTTTCTGAAAACTTATCCCTGACCGAATCCCATGACATGGAGCTGAAAAAACCGTCATGGAGGAGTACCAGTTTATCCCCTTTTCCTGTTAAATTATAAAAAATTCTTTTATCATTGATTTCAATAAATCCCATATTTTATCCGTTAAACAATTAAATAAATAAAAAATAAAATTATGTCAATTAAAATATAATTTAAAAAAAATGTAAGGTTTGTAAAATTTTTATTTATTAAATTGACTTACATAACAAAAATTATATTTTAAATACAAGGCGACACTAATTTTTAGAACTTTTTTTCTGTTCTATAAAAAATGAGGTTTATTCATGTTATTTAGAATTATTGGAAAAACCTTTATTGACTGCCTTAACCACTTTTCAAAAAAACAATCGTTTAAATTTATTCCAAAAGGCATAAATCCATTGCTTATTGACAAAAACATTATTTATGAAAAGGGCAGCATTTATTTCAGAACCGAGATGCTTAAATTAAATTATATCATTACCGGCAATGAAAAAAAGAAAAAAAATAATGATCTTATTTTTTTCTTTCACGGAGTGGGAAGAAATGAAAATCAATGGCTGGACAAAAATGGATTTGGAAAACAATTCATAAAAATCTCAGATGAAATAGCTGGAGAAAATATTCCTGTTGTTTCAATTTCATTTGGTATGGCTTTTTTACTTATCAACAGAGTGCCTGCTCCATTTAGTGCGGATCTTGAGAATTTATTTATCAATAAAATAATTCCGATTTTTCAAAAAAAACTAAACAGATACGGTAATATCTATCTTATAGGGCACTCTATGGGAGGTTTTAGCGCCATATCTCTCGCTTTGAGGCATCCCGATCTTTTTAAATTAATTTTGGCAATTTCACCCTTTATATTGACAACCTCTCCGTTTTATGAAAATTATGATGCTGACAATGAAGAATTAAGAAAGGCGAAATTATGGTCAAAAATGCTTAAATCAATGCTTACATATATTTTTACAGAAAATACACATTGGAAAAATTATGACCCGTTTTATTTAATAAACACAATAAATCAGGAAAATTCCCCCTTATTAATTATTTCAAAGACAGATAAGGAGCTTGAAGGATTCAGCTATGCAATAAATCAATTTAAAAACAAACTTGACAAAAGATCAATAACCAACTTTTATATTGATCTGGAAGGCAATCATCATGTGCAAAATATCAAGCCGGTTTTGAATATTTTTATAAATAAAATAAAAGAAATCAGCATGTCTTCCTTGACTGCATGATAAATATCTTTAAGAAATCATTTAACAAAAAATAAGCTGCTTTAAAATAAAAATTTAAAACAGCTTATAATTTTTAAATTAATTTTTATCACATTCTTATCTTTTTAATATCTTCCTTTAATCTTTCAATGTCTTTGATCCAGTCTTCAATATCCTGTTCATGTTCAATCTCATCATTCAAAATTTGAGTTGACATCTGATGTGTAGCATGATCCTTACCGCTTGTGTAATCTGCAATCTCCTTATACCTCTTTATAGCGCATCTTTCACCGTCGAGATTCTGTTTGAGTATTTCTTCTATGTACGGGTCTGATGGAACAGCATAATCGCAATCTGCAAACTTCATCCAATCTGCAGGAGTTAAAATAGGTGTGCCTCCCAGCTGGATAATTCTATCAATAACAAGCTCAGCATGACCGAGCTCTTCATTAGCATGAACCAGCAATTCAGGTTCCACCTCGCTTCTCATTGGACCTTCCATTACTCTTGCACCTACCCAATATTGATAATATGCTAACCACTCCTCTGCAAGAGCTTTATTCAACATTTCAATTAATTTTTTAACATCAACACCTATAATTTCGATTCCTTTTACTCCCATAATTTTACCTCCTTTTACTTAATTAATAACATTAATTTTCAAAAAAAAACTCTTTTTTAAGACCTTTTTTAAAAAATTTATCGAATAATTTTTTCTCTAATTATTTTTTATGAAAGTCAGTTTGTTCCAATACAAAATAATAAAAAGAGCCTGTCTTTTTATATAGCAGGCTCTTTTAAAAACCTATTTCAAGAATTTTCCGACAAAAGGAGATGTCTCTCCTCTCCTTAAAAAATGTCCTGAAGGACCTTCTCCTAAAAATTCAGAAAACCATGACTCATGCTCGATTTCTTCATTTAAAATCGCCAATACAAGATCATAAGTCCTGTGGTCTTTTCCTGCAGTCATATTGCATATCTGAGTATAACCTCTGACAGCACATCTTTCTGCTTCAACCAAAACCTTTAAAATAGCCATAACATCAGTAGGATCCTTAGGAAGTCCAGCAGGCGGACAAGCAGAAATATCATGAAATTCCTTCATACAATCAGGCAATTTTCCACCAAGCTCATAAATCCTAGGAATCAGTGCCTCAAAATGATTTCTATCCTCAATCCTTGCTGTTTCAGCTATCTCCTTAACCCCCTCTCCTTCTAATCCGATAAGATTAGCTCTCAAGATCGTGTAATAATAAAATGTTGTCAGTTCTGCCGATGCATTCTTAATTAATAAATCAAGCAATTTTTCAACATCTATTCCAGCCTTTTCGACCATTTCTCTTGCTACTCTTGCCATAAATTCCTCCTTTAGAAAAATTATTAATCTATAAAATTACCATTTTAAAAAATAAAAATTATTTTTTTTCTTTTTTAAAACATAAAAACCAGTCAAGACAATATTTGCCGTCTTCTTTTGACTCAACTCTTTCTTTTGCCGTACCACAAGAACCAGGGGGCGGTATTATAACGTCATCACCCGGCTGCCAGTTTGCAGGTGTAGCAATTCCTTCTTTTTCTGCTTTTTGGAGAGCGATTATTATTCGTTTTATTTCTTCCATATTTCTTCCTGTTGATGAAGGATAAAATAAAATAGTTCTTATCACTGCTTTCGGATCAATTATAAAAACAGCTCTTACCGCCTGAGTTGTTGATGCATTTGGCTGAAGCATTCCGAACAACTTTGCAATATCCATTTTAATATCTTCAATTACCGGAAAATTCACCTCAATGTTTTTCATTCCCTTATACTCAATTTTCTCTT
Organism: Spirochaetota bacterium; assembly: GCA_016935915.1. Lineage (GTDB taxonomy): Bacteria > Spirochaetota > GWE2-31-10 > GWE2-31-10 > JAFGQB01 > JAFGQB01. The sequence goes on along the minus strand of JAFGQB010000165.1, from coordinate 3,687 downwards.
TAATTGTTCTCAGCCATGCAATATGCGCATATATACTGTCAATAGAAAGACCCACAAGCTCGGTATTTAATTTCTTAAAATCAGCCTGCATGCTTGCAAAAGTCATAAACTCTGTTGTGCAAACCGGTGTAAAATCAGCAGGATGACTGAATAATATCACCCATTTTCCTTTGTAATCATCAGGAAAATTAATTTCTCCCTGAGTAGTTTTGACCTTAAAAGCAGGTGCAACATCGCCAATCAATGGCATTCTCTGTACATTTTTTTGTTCTTCCATAATTTACCTCCATATTAAAAAAATAAATAGTAATCGTAACGATTATTATTAAAAATTAAAAAAATTATTTATTTTTAAGGCACTTTTCACAAATGCCGTAAAATTGAACCTTATGAGTTTTGATCTTCAACTTTGTATTATTTTTAACTGCCTCCTCAAGTTTGTTATCAATCTGTCTGTCAATATCCAAATCAATTACAGTTCCGCATGATTCGCATATAAAATGATAATGCTTGTCAATCTTAGCTTCAAATCTGTCAAAAGTCTTTCCAAACTCAAGCCTATCAACCTGCCCTGTTTCAACCAGAATGTTTAAATTTCTGTAAACTGTTCCTAAGCTTAAATTGGGAAAGTCCTTTTTCAACTTTTCATAAATCCAATCTGCAGTAGGATGTACTTCAGTGCTTTTAAGTATTTCAATTATCCTTAAACGCTGTTTGCTGTTTCTGTAATCACTCATTATATTTAACTTATTAAGAATTATTCTTAATAAGAGAATAGAACTTTTTTTAATTTAATACAACAGAAAATTTAAATTTTAATCTTTTTTTACTTTTATAAAATTAATATTTAAACAATGGAACCCGAATAAAAAAATCCCGATTTACAGAACACTTGACAACACCTAATAATATTATTATAAATAATAAACCAAGGAGAACATTTTGATACTTGCATTCGACATTGGCAATACAAACATAGAGATAGGAGTCCTGCCCTATAAAAAAGATGATTTTAATATCATTGCAAGTGCAAGATACTATACCCGGCTTGACGTGACCTCAGACCAGATGGCGCTTTTTGTTTTCAATTTTTTAAGTGCAAATAATATCGATCGGAAAATCATAAAAAAAATGATATTTTCTTCGGTTGTTCCCCCTTTAAACAATTTATTCATAGATATGTTCAAGGATTATTTTTCAAACGATTATATAGAAGTCAATGAAAAAACCAAACTAACGATCACAAACTGTTATAAAAATCCCAGAGAAGTAGGCAGTGACAGGCTTGTAAATGCCCAGGCTGTTTATCACCTCTACAAAAAGGACTCGATCATCGTTGATATGGGCACGGCAACAACGCTATGCGTTCTCACAAGAGACGGGAAATACCTTGGCGGTACAATAGTCCCGGGTATCACAACAAGTGTAAGTGCTCTGATCAACAAAGCTGCAAGACTGCCTTCAATAAAAGTACAGAAGCAAGATACACTTTTAGCAGAAGATACAACAAGTGCCATTGAATCAGGAGTTTATTTTTCAAACTATTATGCTGTCAAAGGCATGATAGGCAAACTTGTCGACGAGGTAAAATTTAAAAATTTTATCACTATAGGCACAGGAGGTTCGGCAAAATTGTTTGCTGATACAGATCTATTTAATTACAACGAACCTATTTTAACATTAAAAGGTTTAAAAATCATACTTGATTTAAACACTTAAAATTAAATATTTTACATCTTATGAAAACAGAAAGTTTAAAGCAAAACAAAAAAGTTAAACAAATTAATATCTATGATAAAATATTGAATTTTGATGAAAATCTTGATTTAAAAGAAGACAGGAACAATAACTCTATAACTGTTTATAACAATGAAAAAAAAATATTGTCTTTCAATTATTTTCAAGATGAGAATTCATTTAAGCTTGAACTCAAAGGTGTGTCAAATGCAAGCCTGATTTCTCCAGATTTAAATGCTGACAATAATTATCTGTATGAGTTTGATTATTCCAAATTGCTCTTATCAGACAAAGAATATTATGAATTCCGTAGCGTGATTTTAAAAATAAATGAAATATATTTGATAATAACGATTAATTTTAACAATCACTGCAGAATAGAAAAAATCAATGAAGAAAACCTTAAAATGATTTTACATTTTGAAAAAAACAGCAAATTAAGCTTCAATTTTTCAATAGAAAAATCACTTAATAAATTTTACAAAAAATTCTCGATGAAAACCAAATTGCCTGTCTGGATGAACAATATAGGATTTGTTTATGACTGCAGTAAAATGAAAGACAAAGAATTCTTTTTTACTGATTTAAAGATAAAATTTAAATCAGATGATTTAATTATTTTAATAAAAAATTATGACTTAAAAGGTAATTCCATTTATAAAAATAATACAGATAGTTTCATTGAAAAATTAAGATTTAATGATATCAAATTTTTATTTGAATATGACAATACAGTTCCAGAATCAATATCGGATAATTTCAGCATAATGAAGCTCAGAAACGGAGAATCAATAAAAGAAAAAAACAAAAATTACATAGACTTCTTTAACGAAACAGGCAGAAAAAATCTTTCTGACATTTATCAAAAAATAATAGGTTTAAATGCAAAAGGGATTAATTTAAAACCTGTGAATGCAGTTTTTCCCGATGAAAATACTCATGAAAAAGCTCTATGCAGAACCGGCACACAAATGATCTTATACAAAAGAAATATTAAAGCCGGTTTAATAATTTTGAACGATATAATAAAAAACATCAAAAAGAAACATGATGATATCTTGTTTTTCAGCAATATTTTGACTGACTCCCTGAATGAAACATTTTTTTTAAAAACAATATATAAAGATGATTTATTTCAAATATTAACTGTTATTGAAGATATTATTATTCAAGGCTATTATAATTTCGGTTTTATCATCAGTGAAAAAAGTATCAATCTTTTAAATACAAATCCTAAATTATTAATCATATTGCTATTCTCTCCAATTGTTTTTTTTGAATATGAAATCGCAGAAAGAATTGAAATACGTCAAAATATTTTTAAATTTTTAAATGATTTGATAATTTTAAGGACAAATTTAAAAATTTATTCCGAAACTACGTTCAATCTTTTTAAAACCGAAGGGAATATACCCTTAAAGTTATTCAAAGAAGAAGGTAAAATATTGGGATTTTTTTACGGAGAATTTCTTTACTGCTCCCTTCTCCAGGAGAGGTTTTTTGATCCTTACTATGCCATACCCGAAGGAAACTGGTACAGCATAAATGATAAAATGATCATTAAAGGTCTATGCAATTATACAGACAGAGAAGATAAATCATCTTACAAGTTATTTATAAAGGAAAATTCAGTAATATTGCTGTTAAAGCAATCTATACTAAAAAACAATTTTTTACCTGATAAATTAATCTGTTATATTTATCCTGATTTTGTCAATAAAAAAAAGTTGACTGTGACTTTTGATGAAAGCATTATTCAAGAAGGGGAAACTCATCTTCTAACTCATAAAATAATCTTATCATTTCAAAGCAAGGAATTACAGATAAATTACACAAATGACAATAAAATAAACACAGGCAGAAAGATTGATTTTCATATTATCAGCTGTAATGTAATTATAAATAAAATATTGCATGATAATAATAAAATCATATATAAAAAAGAGGATA
>JAFGQB010000164.1 GCA_016935915.1 Spirochaetota bacterium | reverse complement strand
TTCAGGAATCTCCTGCCCGCTCTTCTCAATTTCGATAATCTCCGGAATATTTTGCTCTTTTTTTGAACTCTTTTTCTTTAAATCATTAATAACATTATCAATAATTTTATCAGTTATATCAAATGCCGCCTTATACTGATTTATTTTTTCATCATCACTGGATTTAAATCTTCCCAGATATTTTATCCTTATATCAACCGACTTTTCCGGATAGAGTATCATCAATGAATAATAGGCAATATCTTCATCTGTTATATTAAGCTTGTCTATCAACAAACCTTTATTATCAGAACCGGTTTTTTTCAATAACTGAAGATATTTCTGCTTTTCCTGACTTGTCAGTGTGACCCTTTGAGAAAGTGCTTTGACTCTGTCCCTCGGCACATCAGTGTCCGAAGACATTAAATAAAATAACAGCTTTCTTTGACTTGTTAAAAGATTATCAGCATCCTTATCATTATCCATCTGACTTTTAATAAAACTCTGCCTTTCTCCGCAAGATTTCAGTTCCAGCACCCTTTCTGCAAGTTCAATTATATTCTGATAAATCTCTTCATCTTCCCTGCCTTTTTTTAAACATCTGTTAATATTTTTTTCAATATAATCCTGATTTTTTTCATATTTATCCCAATATTTCCGAACCTTAAGCCATGATAGTTTTTTTTCATCACCGGATATGCCGTTCAATATTTTATCGATCATATCTTCATTTATATCTTCTTCCCTGATCTTTTTTTCTTCATTTATATTATCTAAAAGAGCCTTAATTACCGGAATTAAATGTTGATATTCAAATTTAAGCATCATCTCCTTTAAATACCCTGTTTTGTTTTTGGCCTGTTCCAGCCCGTCCATAAGCTGTCTTAATAATCCGCCTTCTCTTCCGATCTTTAATCCCATCTCCTTTATCTGTTTTTTTAAAAATTCAACAATATGATCCCTGTTTTTATAATCCGACTCAATCCACTGTATCAATTTATTAACTCTAGATTCAAGATTGGAAAGGGGTTCAACTTCTTTTTCAATTCTTCTTATAACTTCTACTATTTCGTTGAGTTTTGTCCTGCTGTTCTGATCTTTCACCTTTTTACTGGATATAATAAATCCTTTAGCCTTTTCTTCAAAATCATAATTTTTACTGTTAAATACAGTATCGAGTTTATCAATCTTATCGATCAGCTTCTCATCATCATTTTCAAAAATATCAAGCACAATATCCTTCATGCTCTTTGCGTTCTTTAATTCATCAAGTTTTTCAGCACTTTCAATATTTTTATCTATTTCACTTAATAAATTTTCAGCATTATTCAATAAAATTCGTGATTCATCCGATTCATCGATCTTAAATAATGACAGATCATTATTAATTTCTTCTATCATTCCATCAAGATCTTCAATGTTTTTAATTCCATTGTTGACGTCATTCTTAATATTATGAATGGATTCTTCTATGCTGTTTTTCTGATAGAAATATTTTACAGGCATTTCAATGTTCATTAAATCAGCAATATCAGATAAAGGTAGCTCTTTTTTTTCAAATTTATCGATATTTTCAATTAACATATCATCGATTCTGCTTATCTTTTTTTTGGCGCTTAAGACATCGCGATCTATGCCGTCAATATAATCCATGACCTTTTTAACAATTTCAGGTTCATATTTCAATAATGACTTAAGATCATCCTTAATGCCCTGAAACAAAACCATTTGAGTATCAACTGGAAGTTTTTGTACCTTCTCATAAATTTCTTCAAATTTATCCCTTACAAGTATCCTTTCCATGTTTTTAATAGTTCCGAATATCCCCTTAAATCTGGAGTCCTTTGAAATCCTCTGAAGCTCAATTATCTTATTTGCCGAACTTTTAGCTCTTGTCAATTTTTCTTTTAAATAATGAAGCTTTTTGGTTCCTTCCTTATGCAATAGTTCCAGATTGATCTTCATGTTCCTTATCTTCCTGACTATAAATGAATTCTCTCCGAATTTAAATTTAAATCTCTCTTCAAGATCAGATAGATAGTCTTCGGAAGTCAAAGCTCCAAATCTATTTTCAATATCCTTGACCTTATAAACAATAACTCCCAAAGTCCTGCCCCAATCCTTATGATATAAAGTTTCTTCAACTTCAGGATAAAATTCCTCAAATCTCGGATCAAACTTCAATATGGAAATAACTTCAATGTCCTTATCATGGGGCAGAGACATAATTTTTGCAGCAATATCATTTTCTCTGTTTTTTTGATGATCATCATACAATTTATTTAAAAAAATAATTGCCTCACTACCTGCCTGTTCATCAAAATCAGGCTTAACTTTTTCTTCTCTGACAATCTGTTTATTATTCAATATTCTGTAAAGTTCAATAATATTGGCAAAAATACCATTGATATGTTTTTTAAATCTTTCATCGCTGTTTTTTGAATTAAATTTATCCTTGGTTTTTTCTAAAAATTTCACCTTTTCGACAATTTCACGATTTTCCTTGAGTCTGATAAAAAGGTCTTCAAGCAGGTCACTTTCTTCATTTAAATCATAATTTAAATAGATAAAATAAACAAAATAATTTTCCAGCTGTATAAACAGCTCTTCATCTTTTAATTTCCTTACATCATCTTTATTGAAAAAATTCTTAAAGGCAGATTTAATATTACCAATTTCTTTATCTTTGCCTTGCATCAGATTCATCAAATTCAATGTATTGATCTTTTGATCAGCATATTTCTCATTGATATTATATAAAACAATCTTTATGATCTCTATTACTATATATTCCTTAACATTTGCAACTACATTCCGATAGATACCCTGCTGTAATCCGTAATACCATGCGGCAAAATGATTAATGTTCTCTGTGAATTTTAATTTATGTTTCATCTCATTCCATTTATTGGGAAGTTCAATGTTCCTGTATTCATTTGATTTTGTTCTAAGAAAATTTATATCCTTATCAGATATATTTGCACTTTCGATCTCTTCTATATAATTAACAAAACTCTTTTTTGAATCCATGACATCTATTGAGTTATAAATATTCAAAAGTATTTGAGAAATGTTCTGTGATAATAATTTTTCTGTTTTTTCTATCTCATTATATATGTTCGAAATGTCACCTGAAAGGATCCTTTCTTCTGCATTTAAAATGATCTCTTTGGCACTTCTGTTATTCTCCACATTATCAATCAAATATTTATTGAAATCATCACTAAGATTGTTCAAATTACCATCAAATTCAAAAATATCCTTGAGATTTTCAAAAAAAAGCCTGTCATTAGAAATAAGTTCATTATTTTTAGCAAGCAGTTTATTTAAAAGGTCACCGTTGTAATTATTTTCCTTTATTAAATCCGCAAATGCTTCTGCCTTGAATATCGAATCATAAAAACTTTTATATTTTTTCCTCCTCTCCATTGTCTTTACAGCTTCATCTTTCAATAATACCTTATTGTTTTTTCTTAAACCGTTTAATACACCTCTGACCCTTTTATAATCATTTTTATAATATGATAGTTTTTTTAAAGTATTGTTCTTTTCTTTTTTGTAATTTCTGATAAATTTATAATAAAATGGTTCTTTATTAAGAAAAAGTTTTACAAATTCCACTTTATCATTATCGCTTTTTAAATTCCTTAAAACTTTGCCGATATTAATTCTTTCAGGTAAACTTTCAATAAAATTTCTTTTTTGATTTATTGTTAAAAGTGAAGAAAACTCATCTGCTATTTCAATCTCTTTAAACTGGTTTTTCATTATTAATTATTTTACCTTATATATTATAATTATACAAATTTTAACATATTTTAGATAAAATAATTAATTTTTTTTTTAAAAATCGGGACAGTCCTGTGACTGTCTACTGCACAACCAAATAAAAATAAACAAAATTTCAAATAATTATTATAATCAATAAAAAGTTTTGCGGCATTTATTATGCACTATTTGTAATTTAAGAAGGATGTACACTTTGAAATATGAAAAAAGAATGAAAATCATATCACATGAGTCATTTGATTAAAAATAAATCAAATGATATTTAATGAAAATTGATATTAATATCAGTTTTTACAACAGGTACCCTTGATCCTACCCTCTTTATATTGATATACTTTTTTTATTATAATCTTTTATTTTGATTAAAATAAAATAAGCTGCTATATCCTAACATGCAATAACCACATTTAAATATTATAAGTTGACTTATAATTTTAATTTATATAAAATAAAAACAAATGTTCAGATATTTAACTTATTCTTATATGAACATAAGAGGAGATAATCTTGAAATTAAGGAAAGCAAGACAAATTTTTAAATCATTTTCCGATGAAACAAGAATAAGAATAATACATTTACTAGGTAAAAAAGAAATGAGTGTTACAGAAATCTGCACTATTTTGAAAAAGAATCAACCTAACATATCAAAACATCTTATGAGATTAAGATTAACCGGACTTGTCGACTATAAAAGAGAAGGTTTAAATGTGATATATCATATTATGGAAAGTGATGATTTAGCTATAAAAAATCTGATTAATATCATAAAAAACGGTTTAGGGAACTGTGAAACTCTTATACATGACCATGAAAAAATTACAGCTTTAAAAAAGTAGATCATTTTTATAATGTATTCTTTTAATGATTTAATACATAATATCTTCCAAAACTTTGATCCCGATATAAAATTAAACAAAATAATTTCATATAATTCCGGTCTTTATAATAATGTCTATAAAATAACTATTAATCCGAATAACAAATATGACTTAAATACATTCATATTAAGGATAGCTCCACCCGATGATGTGCCAAAGCTATTTTACGAAAAAAACATGATGAGATCGGAACCTGGGATTCACAAACTTATCCTTAAAAATACCGATATACCCGTACCTAGGATATTCTACCATGATTTTTCTAAAAAAATAATTAATTCCGATTACCTTATAATGGAATTTTTAGAGGGACAGAGCGGTTTCTTTTCAGAAGAGGAATTGGGTAAAATTGTAAAAAAGCTCCACTGCATAAAAGCAGATATCTACGGATATCCTGAAAGGGAACTTGTGAAATTTAACACATGGAAAGAAACGATGATCAATTATGCTCAGATGATCTTTAATGACTGTCTGTATGCTGGTGCAATTAATAAAACAGAATATGATTGGTTTATTGAAAAATATTATAAACAAAAAAATCTTTTTAAAAATACTGAAACATCATTTCTACATCTTGATCTCTGGAGTGCAAATATACTGACAATAAACAACAAAATAACCGGAATTTTAGACATGGACAGAGGAATGTTCGGCGATCCGGAACTAGAATTTGCAGTGCTTGATACATACGGATTTGCAACCGATGCTTTTTTTAAAGGATATGGGATTAAGAGACCAAAAGATCCTGAGAGTATTATCCGACAGAAACTCTATATTGTTTATGAACTGATTAAATATGCTTTTATAAGACTTGCCAGAGGAAAATCATCTTATATCTCAAGAAGTCATGTTGAGCAATGTAAAAAAATATTGTCAGATATTTGAAATATATTATTTTCAGCTTATGATCTTTCTTACCATACTTCTGGTAATCCTGGAGATTATCTCCCTTGCATTAAGCTGGGGATTAATTAAAATCAACCTGTGAGCCCAGACATCTTCGGAAAGGTCAATCAAATCCTGGTCAGTTGAATAATCCCTGTCGTTAAGAAAGGCATTTGCCTTAAGCATGTCTATCATCATCAACCCTGCTCTGGTTGATAGTCCGAGCCTTATATCTTTATTGTAATTTCTTGTTGTTTCACATATCTTCGTTATTGTAAATTGAAGCTTTTCATTGACTTCAACTTCTTTGATCTTCTTTCTTATCTTCAATATTATATCTGTTGAAATAACAGGCTTAAGATCAACCAATCTCTCTTCAGACTTGCCGATCTGAAAAATTTTTAATTCATTGTCAAAATCAGGATATCCGATTTTAATACAACAGGTAAACCTGTCAAGCTGAGCAGCAGGTAAAGGATAAGTACCTTCTGTTTCAACCGGATTTTGAGTTGCTATTACAAAAAACATTTCGGAAAGTTCATAAGTGGTATTACCGATAGTCACAAGCTTTTCTGCCATCGCCTGTAAAAGTGCGGACTGAACCTTTGGCGTGGTCCTGTTCAATTCATCGGCTAGAAGTATCTCGGTAAAAATAGGACCAGGTTTAAAAACAAAATCATTTTTCTTTGTATCATAAACATCAATACCAGTTATATCATAAGGCAGAAGGTCCGGGGTTGCCTGAATCCTTGAAAATTTAATCGGTTTATTTTTACCGTCTGATATTGACTTTGCTAAAGCCTTTGCGACAATTGTCTTACCTACTCCGGGAATATCTTCAAGAAGTAAATTGCCCCCTATCAATATATTGGAAACAATTTTTCTTATCTTGTCTTCCTTGCCGATCAAAATCGTATTTAATTGATTGATCAAATTAATAACATTCTGTTCCATCATTTTCCTCTGTCTTCGCCTATTAGAGTATTACTTAACATATTATGACAAGTATTTAAAGGAAAATCTTATATTTTTAGACCGTTATAGGGGCGGTTCTGGAACCCCTGTTATAAAAAATTTGACTTTTTAATTATTATTTTTTATCTTAAATAAATATTATAAAAGGAATTCTTAATGAAAATCATTAAATTATATTTTATACCTTTTTTTATTTTTATCATAATAAACTGCTATACATTAAAAGTTAAAACAATTAATATCGCTGATATTAATAATGATATAGTTTTTGTTCAGGGGATGAAAGGGTGCGAAAATCTTTATCTGTCAAAAAAGAATACTGATATTTTCCTATCAGATTTAACCGGCAATATTTATCTTATAAAAGGTTCTTCATATAAAGAGTTAAAAGTCATAAAAGTTTTAAAAATAAATGATTATGCTCTTGGCATAAGTATGGGAGGAGACGGTTATTTATATGCTGCTTCAGCAAGTACAGACTGGCTAAAAAAAGGTGGAGGAGTCTGTAAAATCAATGCAAATTTGAACAATCATGAACAAATCACAAAAAATTTCCCGGGAATAAATGGACTTGCCATCGACAATAAAAACAATATATATTTTGTTTCAGGCAACATGAATTTCTTGAATCCAAAAGGAGCAATCTATATAATGAAGCCTCTTGATAACGGTGGATATCATGAACCTGAAATATTTATAGATGGATTAAAATCTCCCAACGGATTATTTTTTAATGAAAAGGACAATGTTCTGATCTTCACTGAAGTTTTCCATGGAGTTAAAAGCATAAATATAGCCGACAAAAAAATTAAGCTTGTACATGGAAAATCAAGACTTGTCGAAGGATTTGATGATGTATGCATAGACAGCAGAGGGAACTGCTGGACTGCAGATCAGCCCAACGGTTTTTTAAAAATGTATGATCCCCGAACAAATATGATCACAAGATTTTTATTTTCAGACTTCGGAGTCGCTTCATCATGCAGAATCCGTTTTGAAAATGGAAAAGAGTTTATCTTTGTTACAGAATTCAAACAAGATAAAAGATCTAATAAAATTGACGGAAGAGGAATCGTGATAATTCCTATTGATTTATTAATCAGACAAAAAATTGAAACAGCAAATTAAATAAATCAGGAATATAGCAGGAACATGATTAAAAAATTTTAAGCTCTGTCCCTTTAATATTCAATAAAATGTAAACAGAATTTTCATCCATGATGGTATATATAACACTGCAACTCTTAGGTATATACATTGTAATCCCGGGATAGTTACCCTTTGTATCAAGGTGCCAGTTTATTTTTTCAGGATAACAATCTCCAAAATAACTTCCCTTGTCTCCTTATAAATATTCACAACAATCCCATTTGACACATGATATGATGAAAATTCAACAAGGATATTATTAAAATCTGAAATTATATAACTGTTGGAATATCCTCTTATTTTTAAACTCTCAGCAAGTTTTAAAGTAAATGAATTTAAAATACTGTTTGCAAATTTCATCGGATCAAAAAAGAGAAAACCGCTTTTCTTGTAATTATTAAAAGCCCCTGTCATTAATCTTTCATAAATATAATCCGAAACAAACCATATCCCTGTATCAAAATCATCATTTAAAGGGACAGATATATTGTTTTTTTTATATAATACAGCAACTTTTCCTATCAGTAATTCCTTGATCTTTTTCAGACTGCTGTGCTTTGGCAAATTTGTTATCAGGACTTCGGTTATCACAATTTTATCAGGAAGTTTATAGTTATTTAATAGTTTCAAAGATTTACTCCTTTTAGTACAAGACAGCTGTTGATCCCTCCGAAACCAAAAGAATTATTAACAGCGAAATTTATTCGTTTATCCTCATTTTTTTCAGCATAATTAAGATCAAATTCGGGATCAAAAAAATTATTGATCTTTATAACTTTGCCGTATTTAATTGACAAACAAAGAAATGCACCAGATATTATCGATGATGCACCCATGGCATGTCCTGTATATGATTTAAAAACAGTAATTTTGGTTTTTTTTTTGAAAAATTCTATTATCGACTTCGCCTCAGTTTCATCATTGATCTTTGTGCCTGTTCCGTGTGCTGATATTAAATCTATCTGATCAATTGATGTATTTGAGCTTTCCAGAGCTCTTTTAAAAGATTTTATAATACCTCTGCCTGATCTGTCCATGCCGGTAAGACTGCTGTTATCTATACTTGAACCGAACCCCGCATATTCACAAAAAAATCTTGCTCCTCTCTTTTTTGCATGTTCATAATCTTCCAACACAATTAAAGCTCCCCCTTCGCCAAGCGATAGTCCATCGCGCCCAAAACAAAACGGTCTTGAAACGCCTTTTGATATTGTCCTCAAAGCATAAAAACCAGAAAATAAATATTCAGATAAAATATCAATGCCGATGCAGAAAACCTTTTTTGCATAACCGCTTCTTATCATATTTGCGCCATTGAACAGCGCAAAATTGCCTGCTGCACAGGTATTGGAATTAATATTAATGCCACAGTCAAATTTCCACTTTTGTCTGATCTTATTAATAAAGGTGTGAAAATTAAAAAATTTATAGGCTTCCATTCCCAAAAAAGCACTGCCTAATGACAGACCGGAGTCAACAATAAAATCATCAGTAATATTTTCAGTGACCTTGATATCTTCCATCATAAGGTTGAATATTTGAAGCCATTTGTCTTTTTTATTATTTATAAGACTTTTAATCTCTCCTGCATAAAGCTGAAATTCAGTTTTAACTCTAAAACCCTCTGCCTTTGTTATTCCTGATATGTTTGACTGTATTGAATTCCAGTTTTCATTTTTATTTAAACCGAGAGGAGTAACAAGTGAAATTCCCGTGATTGCGATTTTTTTCATGATTTTAAAAATTTAAATTTTTATTCTGTTTCTGCAGTAGTTATAAACATCTTTCAATGTTTTTATTTCCGACAGATCAGCATCTATTAATTTTACTTTGAATTTTTTTTCTACTTTATGCAATATTTCAACAGCTTCAAGCGAATCTATTTCCAGAACTTCCTGAAAATGCATATCATCCATTATTTCGCTAACAGGCACTTCAGCCAGTTTAGCGATTGTTTTTTTAATTAATTTATACAAAGGATCTTTCATAAAATTTTTAAGCCAGCCTGTCATTATTGATAAAATAAAAAGCCTTCTGTAAAAGCTTTGAAGTTGTAAAGGGGGAAATTATTACATAGTCGGTACCATATTTTTTATACTGCGACAAAGTTACTTTATCCATTTTTTTTGAAATTATTATAACAGTGACCTTTCTTCTGCTTGCTTTTGTTCTAATGCTGTATAAAATCTCAAGCGCAGAAGGCTTGGAAAGACCATTGTCAAGAAAAACTAAAATGCATTTTTTTTCGTCAATGTATTTCATTAAATCAATACTGTAATCAATTGACTCAATATTCAAATAAGGTTCAAATGTATTATAAATAACTTCAATATCATCCTTATTGTTTGATAAGATCAGACCATTGAAACCTTTAAGCCTTCTGAAAAAAAGACTTAACTTGTCATCGGCAATTTCGGCAAAATCTGAATATTTTTCCATTGTTTCATATTCCAAAAGAATATTCGATATCCTTTCAAATGTTGAAACTGTTGAAACTACATTTTTATTTGCTTCAATCTCCTCAAAAGGCTTATCAGAAAAATAAGTTAAATGTTTTTCTCCTGTTCGCGACAGGTATTCGAGCATATCCTCAGTGATAGTAGAATATGCGGGTATCCTTATCATCCCCTCATCATCATAAAGATCAAGTATGCAGGAAACTCCGGGTTTTAAAAAACTGATCGGGATCTTTTTTAATTTATCCATATCAATATTCAACACATTAATCCCGTATAAATAATCCGGTACGATTTCAATCTTGGATAATATTTCACTTGATGAGAGCATTTCTATCAATTTCTCATTTTTGGTTAATATTTTAATAAATTTGTTATTAATATTCAATTCCGGATATCTTAAAAAAGAAAACAGGATTTCAATATTTTCCGCTGTTATGCTTTCAGGATAGAGTGAAGGAATTACAAAAAAAAATTTAGGTTTTCTTATTTTTTTATAATTGCAGTAAGACCTTATTTTATAATTCATCAATTCAAGCTTGTCATCTTCAAAATTTCCCTCAATCTGAATAATCAACAAATTTCCTTTAACATTTATATCAAGAAGCATGGGAGTCCGGTCATTAATGGGAGGATTCGGTTTTTTAAATTGCAGATTTATTCTTTCAAGCAGAGAAAAAGGATTGATAGGATAGGATATAAAAACTTTAATACCCATTTTTTTAAAATCAATTAACTCTGTGGAGCTGAAATCACCTATTAGATAGATCGGAGCATCGGTAACTTCCTTGATCACTTTTTTCTTTAGTAAAAAACCTTCAAGGCTCAAATTGGGAATCTCCTTAACCGAAATAATAAGGTCAGGCTTAAAGTTCAATAATTTATTTAAAGCAAAGCCGCCATTAATGGCAGTTTCAACTCTATATCCCTTTTTGAATAAAAAATTTTTTAAGAAATCATTAAAATATTTATCAGGATAAATCAATAATATATTTTCCATATAAAATCCCACTTATCTCTAGTAAGGTGTTCCGCAATAAATTGCATTCCATTCCCAGCCGCCATTCAAATTGATATCATAAGGATAGTCGACTTTTACAAAACTGAAATACAAAGTTCTTACCATCGGTATATCCCAGTTTTCCGTTTTTAAAAACAAGTTATTTTCAGATGAAAAATCTTCAAACTGATCTGAAAATTTAATATTGCTATTCCATATTTTATATATAGCAAGCTGATTAAAAGTCCATAGATCAGCGCTTGTCTTTTGGAATACCTTTATTTCAAATCTTCTTTTTGACACTAAAGAATCAAGCATTTTTCTGTCTTTTTTACTGATCGCTGTTTTAATTTTGTTTATTAAATCAAAAATATTGCTATGGATCCAGTATTTTTTTTCATAAAATAAATTAATTTCTCTTCTGATATCTGCAATATCTATATCTGATTCGGACAGGTTAAAACCAGGGGCTAATTTTAAAAGTTTTTCAAAAGTTTCTATCGAACTTTTTAAGTCAAAATTTTCCTTATATAATTGAGCCAGTTCAAATAAAGTTGTCGGAACATCTATATAATCTGCAAAATCAGAGAGCAGCAAATTATACATATTAACTTTTAACGGGTAATTTGAATTATGATTTATTGTATTAATGGCAATCAGATATCCTATAGGGGAATTCTTATACATAATATTATAATGATCTTTATTAATTTTTGAAATATAAAAAATACTTATATCTTTGTTAACATCCCAGTAAATTTCAGACAATATAAAATAATAAAATGATCTTAATTTGTTATTTTTTGATTTTACAGCCATCTCTCCCAAATATGCAAAAACATCCTGATATTTATTTTCTGTTTTGAAAATATTAATAATACCATCAATATGACTTTTTATTTTATTATAATCTGTTTCATTATTAATATCTTCAATCAACTGATTAACTGTAAAACTATTGTGAATTGATAAATTATAAATTTTATCAGTCTTGTTTGAGCAATCCTGTAATAAAAATAAAAATAAAAATAATAAAATTCTTTTCATAATTAACCTAAAGTCTTTTTATATAAAAAAAATATTCAATATTACCTTTAGTCCCTTTAATTCCAGATTCAATTATATCATTAATTTTGAAACCTGAAGTAATTATTTCACTTTTTAAATAATTTATAATTTTTATTCTTTCTTCTTCAGTTTTTACTATACCCTTGAAATCCTCAGTAAATTTAAGCTTGTCTTTCAACTTCTCATATTCAAACTGAGGTTTAATAAGAGCAACAAGTTCATTTATCAGGAATTCATTAAATATATAATGAATTATATGCAATGATGAAGTAAA
This sequence comes from Spirochaetota bacterium, assembly GCA_016935915.1. Classification (GTDB taxonomy): domain Bacteria; phylum Spirochaetota; class GWE2-31-10; order GWE2-31-10; family JAFGQB01; genus JAFGQB01. The sequence continues at coordinate 7,833 of JAFGQB010000164.1, read as the reverse complement.
ACTTACATCCATAACGGCAAAATCAATTATTTCACCAATATCTTCCGCTTTTAATTCTGTAATTTTTTTATTTTCAACTGAAATTATTTTAGCGTTTTTCCGCAAATCGTAATGAAGCTGATTTTTGCCGCAGTCAACAGCGAAAACTTTCTTTGCTCCCCTTTCCAGTAAAACCTGGGTAAAACCGCCTGTAGAACTGCCTATATCCATGCAGACTTTATTATAAACATTTAAATTAAATCTATTAATAGCATTTATGAGTTTATAGGCACCTCTCGAAACATATTTATTTTTATCCTTGATCCTGAAATTCCTGTTTTCGTCAAATTTCAAGCCTGCTTTGGTATAAACCTTTTCATCAACTAAAATCCTGCCTGCCAATATCAATCCCAAAGCTTCTTTTTCTGCAAGGTTAAATTTTCTTAAAATGATGTTTAAAAGACTTTCTTTTTTCACAAGCTTTTTATATACTTATTCTTTTAATTTCAATAACTTTTTTTGAAACAGTATCAATCCTTGCAATAATTCCCTGCATGACACAATTTTCTTCAGAAGGAATATACGGAACAATAATCTGATTGATCATTTTTTCAAGAACTTCTTCTTTTTTCATGCCGATTATACTGTCAAGCCCCCCGCATAAACCAATATCAGTAATATACCCGGTCCCTTTAGGCAGTATCATTTCATCTGCAGTTTGAACATGAGTATGAGTCCCAAATAACAAGGTTATCTGCCCGTCAAAATCATAAGCAAAAGTAATTTTTTCCTGAAAATACTCTGCATGAAAGTCTACAATTATTACACTGCATTTTTTTATTTCTTTTTTTAAAAGCTTCGACAGGGTCTGAAAAGGACAATCAACAGGGATCATAAAATATCTGCCCAGCAAATTTACAACACCGACAGTAATACCGCAGATATCACCCATCCAGTACCCTTTACCTGCAGCATTGGGATAATTAGCAGGTCTAAGGACAAAGTCATATTTATTCAATAGATCTGAAGCATTATCATTGGACCATATATGGTTTCCTGATGTTAAAACATCAATGCCGTAATTTTTAAAAGTAGTTATGTTTTCTTCTGTTACGCCAAAACCTTCATCGGAGTTCTCACAATTTGCTATGACCAAATTGATCTTTTCTTTTTTTTTAAGCTCAGCCAGCTTTAAAAAAATTTGTTTTACCCCCGGCATACCGATAATATCACCAAGCATCAAAACATTTAAATAATTATATGACAAAATTAATCCTAAAATATTTTTTTATAAGCCGGTTAACATTTACAATCACTATAAATTTCAGCCTATTATTTTGTTTATCATATTTTTCTTGATTTGACAAATTATCTAATAATTTTTTTTATTAATTTAAAATATTAAATAATAAAAAAGGGGGTTATTAACCCCCTTTGATTTATCTTGCATATTCTACAAATCTTGATTCTCTAATTACAGTTACCTTAATTTTACCCGGATATCTCAACTCAGTCTCTATCTTTTTTGCAACTTCTCTTGCCACTGTCTCAGCGTCCACATCAGTAGTAGTACTGTTATTTAAAATAACCCGCACTTCCCTTCCTGCCTGTATTGCAAACGCTTTTTCAACACCTTCAAAATTTTCTGCAATATTTTCAAGATTTTCAAGCCTTTTAATATAACTTTCAAGACTTTCTCTTCTGGCTCCGGGTCTGCTTGCACTAATTGCATCTGCTATCTGAACTATAACCGATTCAATACAATTAGGTTCTACATCTCCATGATGACTTAAGATCGCATTTAATACGCCTTCATTTTCACCTAATTTTTTCGCTATATCATATCCTGCCTGTGTATGACTCGAATCTCCATCCATGGCGGCGCCTTTGCCGATATCATGAAACAAGCCGGCTCTCTTAGCCAGCATAACATCACTTCCAAGCTCAGAAGCAAGTGTTCCTGATATCTTAGCTACTTCTATAGAATGCTGTAAAACATTTTGTCCATAACTTGTTCTAAAATGAAGTCTTCCAAGGTTAATAATGCCATCAGTAGGAATTCCAACGATTCCTAAACTTATTACGGCTTTTTCTCCTTCATCATAAATAATTTCGTTTACTTCATTTATAACCTTAGTTATAATTTCTTCTATTCTAGCCGGATGGATCCTGCCATCCGCTATTAATCTACTTAAAGCTGTTTTTGCAATCTCTCTTCTTACGGGATCAAAACTTGAAATAACAACCGCTTCAGGAGTATCATCTATTATAATATCAACACCAATCAATGTTTCCATGGTTCGTATGTTTCTGCCTTCACGACCAATTATTCTACCCTTCATTTCATCATTCGGCAATGAAACACTGGTTGTTGTTACTTCTGCTGTTACTTCCGAAGCCATTCTTTGAATTGTAGTTACTAATATATCTCTTGACTTTTTACCGGCAATCCTTTTGGTCTCTTCTTCCAATCTATTTAAAAATATCAGAGATTCCTGTTTTGCAATATCTTCAATCTCTTTTTTTAAAAGTTCCTTTGCTTCATCGGATGTCAAACCAGAAATTCTCTCAAGTTCATGCTGCCATTTGTTTTTTAAATTATTAACTACAACTTCTTTTTCACCGATCTCTTTTTCTCTTTCATTATTTGTTTTTTCTTTGTTTTCCAATTCACCAAGACGCCTTTCATACTGCTCATCTTTCTGCATAAGACGTCTCTCTTGTCTATGTAACTCTATTCTCCTTTCTTTAGTTTGTTTCTCAAAATTATTTCTCTCCTGAATCAGATGATTCTTGGCTTCCAATAAAAGCTCTTTTTTTTCTGATTCGGCTTTTAATTTTGCTTCCCGTATTATAATTTCAGCTTTATTCTCAGCAGATTCTAAATTATTTTTTGCAATAAAAAATCTTGCTAAAAAACCTAATGCACCGCCCAGAAGGAGTGTTACGAGGGCTATAAGTATAGTTACAACCATCGCATTCCTCCTAGTTCTTATATTCTATTAAAATAAAGAAAATTTTGCCATTTGTCAAGAGCTTATTACATATTCGTGACATATTTGAAATAAAATTAAATAAATTTTAATCAAATCCTTTTAAATTATCTTTTTTATTAAATTTCACAATAAAATTATTATTTTCATCCTTTTCAATTTTAATAATTAAATTGTACTTATCCGACGCATATAAAATTGAAATGTTGCAATCAACTTTATAATAAAAAAGCTCTTCGGTTATATTAAATTCTTCCATTAAATATCCTGAAGAATAAAAAGGGATATATTTTAAATGATACTTTTTTTTGAACTCATTTCGGCTGTCAGGATATATTTCTAATAATTCTTTATTTGTGTTATTGTCAATAATTTTTATTCTATCATTAAAAAATGATATTTTAATTTCATCAATATCATTTTCTCTCTCCATATTGATTTTATATTCTCCGTCCCAATGCTTTTTAAAAATATTTATCACATCATTATTTTTTGCTTCATAAAAAGAATCATATTCCATAAAGTTATTTATTTTATTTATCAATTTTGCATTCCTTGCTGCATGATGATAAATATTTTTGTATATTTTTTTTTCAGGCTGATTGTTTTTAAAAAATAAAAATTTTTCCATTTCTATCAAAGGATCAATACAGATATTAATAGCATTATTGAATTTTAATCTCGCTGGTCCGAAACTTGCAACATTTGTAAAATTTCTATTTATATAAATGGAACCGAACAGCTGAACTATCCAGTCATTATATGAAAACAAATTAACATGACAGATATCTTTATTATTAATTTTATAAGTGTTATTAGGACAGTTAAGAGTAAACAACAACTGTATATTATATCCTTCCTCGTTCAGTAAATTGGCAGTAAGGATAAATATACTGGCGCCAAAACTGTGACCTGACAGATTAACAGCAATTTTTTTTGGATCCAAACCGTTTATTCTTGATATCTCAGCCAACTTTTGCTTAATCAGCATCGAAAAATTTTTTGAAGCTTTTATTCTTTCCTCATGAGTAATATTACCTTTCCATCTTAAAAAAAAGGAATATCTTGAATTTGTAATATCTGCCAGTGATTTTAAAAAAGTATCATTGTCTCTTAAACCTTCCTTATTAAAGTAATAATTATCAGGAGATTTTGGAGTTACCACTCCGTGGGTAAGGAATAATACGGCATTTTTATCAAAATTTTTCCTGATTTCTTTATATTTTTTTAAATTAATCTCTAAATTTTTTATTTTAACATTTGTTGAAAACCTTACATCTAAAAATTCGGAAAGAAATTTGTTTATATTCTTTTTCTGATATTCGATTTGTTCTTTGATATTTCTATCCATCAAGCATGTAATAATAAAAAACAATATTATCAAAATGGATATTAAATTATAATAGATAAATTTAAAAAAATTTATGATTCTGACCATTTTAAAAAAAATTACTCCGTTTATTTTTATTTTAAATTTCTTTCGTTGTGTAAATTATTATAACATTTGAAATTAAAAAAATCATATTTATATAATCTTAAAATAATTATAAGTCAATTAAAAAAAACAGAAAATCAAATTTTTTAAGTTGTAATAAATCAATAAAAATGTTAAAAAAATTTCTGTTTAATAAAAAATCTATCGGAGATATAAAATTGAATATATCAAATGATTCCAGCTGGGAAAATAATACAGCGGCAAAAATGAATGCTCAAAAACTTGCGTTTGCCCCGTTTGCTTTTCAAGCTGCTAAAGTCAGCAGAGATACAGGTATATTAACATACATTGAAAAAAATAACGGTCAGGGTGTTGAATTAGAAAAAATAGCTGAATACATTAAGCTGTCAATATATTCCATAAAAATTCTATTGGATATTTGCATAAGCATTGACATTGTTGAAAAACGGGATAATAAATATTTTCTTACAAAAACAGGATATTTTTTAATTAATGATACAATTACAAAAATCAATATGGATTTTGTAAATGATGTCTGCTATCTGGGAATGTATCATCTTGAAGAAGCAATTAAAGAAAACAAACCGGCAGGATTAAAAGTTTTAGGAAACTGGAAGACCCTTTATGAAGGTTTATCGCAATTTCCTGAAAAAGCAAAAAAAAGCTGGCTTAATTTCGATCACTTCTATTCAGACAGGGTATTTCCCAAGATGCTACATATTGTTTTTAAAGATAATCCAAAAAAAATACTTGATGTAGGCGGAAATACAGGCAAATGGGCAATTGAATGTGCAAAATTTTCCAAAGATGCTCATATTACCATAATGGACCTCCCAGGACAACTGAAACAGGCAAAAAAAAATATAAGTCAATATGAATTCAATGACAGGATATCTTATTACAGTGCAGATATTTTAGATAAAAAATCCAAATTTCCTGAAGATAATGAAGTTATCTGGATGAGCCAGTTTTTAGACTGCTTTGCCGAGGATGAAATAACAAACATTTTATTGAAAGCTTTACCTGTAATGAAAGAAAACACAAAGCTATATATTTTAGAAACATTTACGGACAGGCAAAAGTTTGAAGAGGCAAAATTTTGCCTGGAAATGACTTCTCTGTATTTTACCTGCATGGCTAACGGTAACAGTAAAATGTATAATTCAAATGATATGATCTCATGCATTGAAAAAGCAGGATTAACTGTTACTGAAGATCTGCCGGTAGGTATTTCTCATACATTATTTATTTGTAAAAAACAATAAATAATTTTTTGCAACAAGCTGTAAAAATTTATAATCAATGATCGTTAAAAAATTTTGGAGAAATATTTTATGTTATTAATTGATAAAAAAATATTAATATCATTTTTTATAATTATTCCTTGCTTATTTTTCGGCTCTGTACTGCCTAAGCCTCAAAACAATCAGATGTATACCGAATATCTATCTTATAAATATACTCCATACTTAAAAAAGCCGGTTGTCTCCAGCGGTATCATTGCAATGGACGGAAAGGAAAAATTCATTTTTAAACAGATCAAACCGGTTGCATTTAAAATAAAAAAGGTTAAAGGGAAAATTACCTATAAAAGAGAAAGTATGGATGAAATAATTATTGAGAACAATTCATCAAATAATGATTTTATGTTCCTTTTCGATGAATCAGTTGATATTACAAAAGACTATAATGTAAATGAAAAAAAAATAAATGATAAAACAGAATTCATGATTTTACCCAAAAATAAAGGTAAATATAAAAAAATAATCATAATTTCAAATAAAGATAAATTTGAAAGATTGGAATTTTATTTTTCCGACAACTCTAATTTGATATATGAGTTCACTAATACTGTTACAGGAAAACCGGTTGATGAAAAAGTTTTTGAATAAGAATTTCACTTTAAATATAGTTTTAATTACTGTTTTCATAATAATTATTATTATAGCTTCAAAACTAATAAATATTGATTCCAGCATTAATTCATTATTCCCGAATGATGAAAAATTGGCTTTAAGCGCAAATATATCAAAAGAATCACCGAATGCTCAAAAAGTGATCTTCTATCTGGAAGTCGATGATGAAAATAAACTTATAAAATCCATAGATTTAATCAAAAAAACAATAAATGAACAAGATATTAATTTTACCAATACAATACCATCCTCTGATGAAGTTTTAAAATTATGGGAATATACTGAAAACAATTCATTACTGCTCTACCCTTATGAAACAGCTAAAAACCCGTTCACTGATGAAGAGATAAAAAAAAGGCTGAATAATAAATATAATTATCTTATCAGTATGCCTTTATTTAACTTAAATGATTCTTTTTTTAAAGATCCTTTGATGTTCACACCTGAATTATTAAATCAACTGAAACAAATAAGCTCCAATAAATATACTCCGAATTTCGGCGGTATAATATCAGAAGACAAAAAATCATTTATGCTGATTTACAGTGTTGACTTTAAAAACGAGGATTACAAAAAAATCATAAACCTAAAAAAACTCGATAATAAAATAATAAATATCGGAAAAGAAAATAATTTTAAATCATTCATGTTCAGCTCGCATTTTTACTTTCTAGAAAGCAAATCAAAAATAACCCAGGATATTACAATTATTTTTATATTGACATCCATATTTGTCGTAATAATCTTTTATCTTTTTTTTAAGAATCTATTATTGATTTTTTATACTGCCATGCCGATTTTAGGCGGATATGCCTTAACTTTTTTGATCATAGCATTGATAAAACCGAATTTCGGAGGTATCGCTCTTTCTTTCGGCTCATCGATAATAGGTATATCCATTGATTATATTGTTCATTATCTTTCAAAGAGAAATTATTATTCTACCCTCTCTGAAACAAGAAAAAAAATCGGACTGTCGCTTTTTTTGGGCGCAATGACCACGCTTGCGGCATTTGCATTACTGCTTTTTGCAAAAATCGAATCACTTAATGAAATCGCTCTGTTTGGTCTGATATCAATAACCATAGTATATTTAATAAGCTGGTTTATTATGCAGCCCCTGGTGCCTCCTGAAAAAAATGAAGGAAAAAATAATAAATTGGTTTTTAAAATACCTTTTATTAATAACAGGATATTATTTTATTTATGGCTTGGGTCTACGGTTATATTACTGATGTTTCTGCCTTTAATAAAATTTGAAGATAACGTTATGAATCTTGATATGAATCATAAGGAGCTTGAAGCAAGAAAAAAGATCATATTAGAAAAATTTAAAGAATCAAACGACAACATATTTTTATCATTTACTGCTGACAACAGAGATGAAATGATTGAAAAAAGCCTTAATGCCCTTAACATAATAAAAAGTGAAAACAGAGATCTGGCTTTCATCACGCCTGCATTATTAATGCCGACAAAAAAAACAACT
>JAFGQB010000163.1 GCA_016935915.1 Spirochaetota bacterium | reverse complement strand
TGCTTATGAAATGTGTCGGTCCATTTAATGAGATCTTTTGATAAATATCCCTTTTTCATTGACAAAAGTTCTTCATCAATAGGTGATTCATATCCGATGCATATAGTGTCTATATTTGCTTCTCTCATGGCTTTGAGCAGTTCCGGATATCTTGCATCGGTTATCCGTGTCTGTACCGTAAAAACCAGTCTTTTTTTTATTTTTTTCTGGTAATCGGCAAGAAGTCTGCAGAATTCGATTGCTTCTTCTCGATTAGCTGCAAAGTGATCGCTTGCTTCAAAGAAGTGTTTTGCATTTCTTGTTTCAACCAGATGCTTGACCTGATTTATCATTCTTTGCGGAGAGCTGCATCGCGCTTTATCTCTTACTGCACAGAATTCACATTTTGAATTGCATCCTCTTGTTCTGTTGATCGGATAATATTTCATCCTGGCATAAAGCATCAGATTAAAGTCGGGCAGGGGCAGTTTCTCAAAATCATGTATCAACTCTCTGTCCTTTGTTTTAAAGAGTTTATTACTCCTTAAAAAGCCTATACCGTCAATATTTTCAAGCTTCATTTTGTTCTCAAAATGAAGAAGAAGTTCTCTTGTCGTTAATTCACCTTCTTTGAACACGACAAAATCTATGCTGTTTGACAGAGCTTCCTCGGGAAGATTTTCGATATGTTTGCCGCCTGCAATGGTTATAGCACCCATTTTTTTGTACAGTGCTGCAAGTTGATAAAGCCTTGGTACTGAGGAAGATATTGATCCGTAAAAACCTATGACGTCCGCGGGTCTCTCATTCTGGAGCTGGACATGATCTATTATCCTGTTCTTGTCCATTTTAAAGAATTTACCGTGGCAGTTGTTTTCGTCAATGACCTCAACATCCCAGTTTTCAAGTTTGCTTGCCGAAGTTGCGACATAAATAGGACCTACCGAAGTGGTGGTGCTTGCTGCAAATGAGTAGATGTTAAAATTGGGAAATACAGGAATAATAATTCTGAATCTCAATCTTTTTGAATTAATCATATATTAACTCCTATATTTTTTTATTATATGATAATTTTTTAATTATTTGTTGAAAAATATCGATAAATACTGCCCAATTTACAAAAAAATAACAAATATCAGATCAATTTAATATAATAATAATCTGATAAAATTATATTGAAAATAAAAATAAATTTATTTATGATACAATAAAATAAAGTTTCCAAGTTAAAATTTGATAATTTAAGGAAAAAATGACAGGGCATAAAAAAAATAAAAGTTCAAAATCAATAACGATCGGTTATCTTGTACATCAAATGCTCAACGATGTAAGTCAGGAGTATTTTAAAGGTGTTTATCAGGCAGCTTTAGATAATGATGTTAATCTTATAATTGCCGGGATCGGTGCGCATTATTTTACGGATTTTAAAGAGTCTCAAGATATAGGCCTTAATAAATTTGATTTATTGAATAAAAATCATTTTGACGGAATAATTATATGGTCCTCGGGATTAAGCTATTATTACTATAAGAGAAGGGCAGAGTTTTATAACTTTGTTAAAAAGTTTTATCCCACTCCGATCGTAAATATAGGGCTGCCGTTATTTGACTTTCCTACGGTTTCAACAAATAACCGTGAGGGAACAGAGAAAATAATGGAACATCTTATTAATGACCATAAATATAAAAATTTCGGTTTTTTAAGAAGTTCAAAGGATCATTTCAGCAGTGTCGAAAGGTTTGATGCTTATTTGAATATTTTAAAAAAAAATAATCTTCCGATAAACAAAGAAAGTATTTCTCCTCATTGTCATTTCAATGAAGAGGGTGTAAAACTCGGCTATAATTTTTTTATCAATCAGATTAAAAAAGGAATTTTAAAACCCGGGAAAAACTTTGACTGCATAGTGGCAGTATCTGATTTTTATGCCATTCCTCTGATAAAAGAACTTCAAAAAGCAGGCATCAGAGTTCCACAGGATATAGCGGTTACCGGTTTTAACAATTATTTTGAAGGACAATTTCTCTTGCCTGAACTTACATCGATGGACCCAAATTTATTTCAGGTGGGATATACTGCTGTAAAGACGGTGCTTGATCTGATTGACAATAAAAAGATAGAAAATAAATTAATTTATCCTCCTGTTAAGATCATAATCAGAAAATCATGCGGCTGCAGTGATGTCATAGATTTTAAAAAAATCAGTGCAAAACAAAAAGGTATAGATGAACAAAATTTAAAAAATACAATTGATAATATATTTTCCTCTCATTTAAACAAAAAGCGGAACATCCTTTGTGACGATTTGTCTGATTTTGATGAATTATATATTGAAAAATTGTTGGATAAATTCCAAAGCGATGTAACTGGATATACAGAAGAAGAATTTCTTGTTTATTTAAATGACCTGTTAAACATTCCTGAGAATAAAAATGATGCCTATATTTGTCTTCAAAAGATAATTTCCCGGTTATCGGGATTGCAAAATTTTGAATATAAGGACAAAAAAATAAGATATTGGATTTATAAGTTATTGTATGACGGCAATAATATGATTTACAGAAAAATCAATGATTTATTGATGCGAGATTACAGGAATTTTTACAGCTATGCGGATATTTTAAGAACTATAAATATCAATATTTCAAAAAATTTCAATAAGGAAGACATTTTTAATGAACTGGAGGGTGTTTTAAGAAAGCTGAATATTCCTGAATGTTATTTTTTTGTTTTTAATAAACCCGGAGATTATAAAAGTCATTCAAAGATTATATTTGCATATAAGGATTTTAAACGCTTGACATTATCAGAAACATATTATGATACTGAAAAAGAACTGATTTCATCTAAATATTTTAGTGAGAGTTCCAGATTTATTTTATTGTTTGATACTCTGATTTTTAAAAAAATGCCTCTGGGATATTTTTTGTTGAACATTAAAAATATTGACAATAAATTCATTGGTTATATCTATGAGGTGCTCACTTCAATCATTTCAAGTTCATATTACGGGGCAATAATTATTGATGAAATGAATAATGCGCAAAATGAAAAAGAAGTTTTTTTAAATATACTTGGAAAACAGAATATTGAACTCGAAAAAGCAATTAAAACTGCCAAAAAAGCCAATAAAGCAAAAAATGATTTTCTGGCCATTATAAGTCATGAAATTAAAACCCCTTTAAGTGTTATGATAGGATTGGTTGAAAAAATTTTAATGGTGGATGACAGGGATGAACAGGTTAAATTTGGAAACCTTGTCATCGGTGAATCTCAAAAGATAACACAATTACTCAACCAGCTTTTGGAGCTTTCAAGGATGGAGGCTGATAAATTAATTATTTATAATAAACCTTTCAGCTTTTTAATGCTGATGAATGAAATAAATGAAGCATTCAGTGTAATAATTAACAATAAAGGATTGGAGTTTAATACAAATATCAATTTTGATATTAACAGATATATTATCGGTGATGAAATGCGTCTGCGTCAGATTATTACAAATCTATTAAGCAATGCTATTAAATTTACTGAACAGGGAGAAATTCAGTTAAAAGTTGATATTAAGAACAGACAAAAGAAATCATTATTGATCATGTTCCAGATTATTGATACAGGCATAGGTATTCATAAAGATATGATAGATAAAATATTTGAACTATTTACTCAAGCTGAGGGGATTTCCGGCAGCAGACATGAAGGGTCAGGTCTTGGCACTACTATTGCCAAACAGCTTGTTGAATTAATGGGAGGACAGATAGGAGTTGACAGTACATTTGGAAAAGGCACAGCTTTCTGGTTTACGGTGCCGTTTAAAATTGGAGATGAGTTGAAAAATTAAAAGTTTATTTATAGATATCAAGAAAAAATCAGGAGAGTAATCATGACAAAATTAAAACTAGGAGTTCTTGGAGTATCTGGTCATTTTATCAGAAGAATAGTAACGGCATTGAATGAAACAGAATATGTTTATTTGTACGGTATTGCATCACGCTCTTTTGATAAAGCAAAGAAAACAGCCATAGAATTCAATATTGAAAAGTGTTATGCGTCTTATGAAGAATTATTAAAGGATAAATCCATTGACATGGTGTATATTCCCCTGCCTAATAACCTTCATGCAGAATGGATAAAAAAGTGTGCGGATTTCGGCAAGCATGTTATTTGCGAAAAGCCGATCGCGATGAACGCAGAAGAGGCAGAAGATTCTATTAATTATGCAAAAAATAAAAATATATATGTTATGGAAGCGTTTATGTATAAATTTCATCCTCAATGGCAGAAAGTTTTGCAATTAATTAAAATCAATGAAATCGGGAATATAAATGCAATACATATTTTTTTCGGTTATAATAATATAGATCCAAACAATATTAGAAATATAAAAGAAGCCGGTGGCGGGGCTTTAATGGACATAGGCTGCTATGCAGTGTCATTGTCGAGGTTTTTGCTTAAGAAAGAACCTGCAAGAGTTATAAGCCTTATGAAAATCGATGATGATTTTAAGACTGATACTCTTACCAGCGTTATCATGGATTTTGGCATGATAAGATCATTGTTTACTGTAGGCACTAAAACATATCCACATCAGAAAGTGGATATTTACGGAATAGGAGGACATATAAGATTAGAACTGCCTTTTAATATGTTTACTGATACAAATGCCAGGGTTTTGGTAACAACATCAGTCGGTACAAGAGAGGTAATTTGTGAAATTGCCGATCAGTATAAACTTCAATTTGAAGCTTTTGCAGAGTCAATAATTAACAAAAAGTCTGTTTATATAAATCCTGATGATGCAGTAAAAAATATGAGGGTAATAGATGCCATAAAAAAGTCAGACCTAAGCGGGCAATGGGTAAAAATATAGAGAAGAATTTACATTAAATTAAATAAAAAATTTAGATTTTTAATGATTTTTCCTATAAATATTAAATTACAGGAATAATATATATTTTATTGTATAATTTTTAGATTTTTTATAAATAATGATCTATATTTATATATTAAAAACACATTTTTATTGATTTTTTTTTAAATATTTACTAAAATATTTATATATATTAAAAAAAATAGAAATTATTTATATAAATTCTATTTATTATAAATAGTCATCGTGTTATAGATTCATAGGGGGCGCTTATGAATAAAAAAATTAATTTATTATTTAAAATGTTTTTATTTATAATCATATCTTTTTTTTTCGTTTTCTGTACTTTAAGAATTTCAGATGAAGATGAAGGCGTATCCCCGGGTTTGATTAGTATTTATCAAAATTCAAATGCTTATTCGCAGTATTCAATTTCATCATATAATCCTTATCCAAATGATGATGCATCTCCTGTTATGACCAGTATATCGGTTAATCCGAACAACACAGGGACAACAAGAGAAATAAGAGTTATAATTGGCGCTTTTGATAATGATTCCGGAGTATCAAATGTTTCCTGTATATTGGAAAGCCCCACTGAACAGCTTATCGGAGGAGGAAATGCTGAATTTTTTTATTTAAGTATGTCCTATAACAGCAGTACGCTTAAATGGGAGGGGCTGATTAATTTTTCCAATGATTCTGAAGAGGGAGACTGGATGATAAATAATATTTTGATCACAGATAGAGCAGGGCATACAAGAATTTATTATAGATTTACTGAAGAGAGTGAAACTAATTATTATGACGGTCAGGATGAAGTCGTGTCTTCTTTTGCTTATGTATATGTAAATGTAATGAATACGATACCTTCCTCTTCGTCTTCTTCAACATCATCTGCAGAAACAACTGATGAAACACCGCCTGTTATAACTGATATTTCAGTTAATCCTGAAAATACCAGTATAACCAGAGTCGTAACAATAACAATCGATGCTGATGATGATATGTCAGGTGTAAATTATATTGATTTAGTTGTTGAGAGCCCTACAGAGCAGGAACTGGGCGGCGGAACAAATCCTTTATTATATATAATTCCAGATTATAATTCAGTCTTAGATAAATGGATCGGTATTGCGGAATTTCCTTCAGATGCGGAAGAAGGGGAATGGATGATAAATAATATATATGTAGAAGATAATGAAGGGAATTTCCGAAGATATGACAGAAATTCAGATGAAAGTGATACCAGTTATTATGACAGGAATGATGAAGTGGTTTCTCCTCTTGATTTTGTATTAATTGATGTTGTAGAAACTTCATCATCAAGTTCTTCGAGTACATCAAGCATGCAATCATCCGGTTATTCATCTAGTATTTTTTCTTCAGCTGCATCATCGTCGGCAGTCTCTTCAACAGCCTCATCATCAGTAGCATCGTCAGTATCTTCATCATCAACGGTATCATCATCTTCGGTTTCATCTGTAGTGTCATCAGCAGCTTCATCAACGGTATCATCAACGGTATCATCAACAGTATCATCAACGGTATCATCAACAGTATCATCAACAACATCATCAACAACATCAGTATGCATTGCTCATTGGAGATTTGATGAAACAAGCGGCACAACTGCCTATGATTCATC
>JAFGQB010000162.1 GCA_016935915.1 Spirochaetota bacterium | reverse complement strand
GTCTGATACTGAAAATATTAAAAAAGACAAAAAGGATTTAAAAAACTCCAGTGATAAATCTGAAAAACCTGTTACTAATGAAATACCTGTTGTAAAAGATGAAAAAAAAATTTCTGCTGTAATAAATGAAAAAAAATTCTGGATAAATTTTAAACTGATATTTCCGTCCGCTTCTATAAAAAGCAGTGTTGAATTGGAAAATATAAATGATAAATATGTAATCAGTGATTTTGATAATCAATTTTTTGAAGATCTGAAAAATTTAAGCAATTTTAACAAAAAAAAGAAATAAATAAAATAAATAGTTACAATCTATTTGATTGACGCGAAATTTTTTTCCCAGTCTTTAATGACTGCTTCATAACCTTTGCTTTTTACTACTTCGATCATTTTTTTTAATTCCCTGGTATCAGATACATGAAATTGTTCATCTGAAGAATTATCAAGATAACCTCCGGGACTTGTTTTTGAGCCGGCACTAACTTGAGTAATCATGAGACCTATCAAATTATTTCTCAGCTCAGGTTTTTCCCTTGTAGTCAAAAGAAATCCGACCTCAGGCAGATATAATCTAAGGGCGCTTATGAGCTGGATAAAATATTTGTCCTGAACAGGATAAGGTATTTTAAAATCACTAGCGGGTGGATTTATTCTCGGGAAACCGAGTGTAAACTCTGTTTTCCAGTAAGTTTTCTGCAGATAGTTTAAATGAAGAGCTATCATGGCTGCTTCATACTTCCAGTCAAAAAGACCCAGTAATGCTCCGATACCGACTTTTCTGAAACCGGCCATACAGGCTCTGTCGGGTGTCGTTAGCCGCCGATCATAATCCTTTTTTTTACCGGACGGATGCATGGCATCATAAGTTGTTTTATCATAAGTTTCCTGATATATTGTAAGTCCGTCGACTCCGATATTTAATAGTTCTTTGTATTCTTCAGTTTCCATAGGATATACTTCTAATCCTACAAAAGTAAAATAAGTTTTTGCTAAATTTACTGCTTCTTTTAGATAATCCAAACCTGCTTTATTATTATCCTCACCGGTCAAAAGTAAAACATTATCAAATCCCGTATTTTTTAATTTAATGAATTCTTTGTCTATTTCATTAATATCCAATGTTTTTCGAATGATCTGTCTTTTTGCATTAAATCCGCAATAAATACACTGGTTTAAACATTCATTTGAAAGATAGATCGGGACATAAAAACTGATCACTTTTCCGAACCTTTTTAATGTGACATCTCTGGATTTCTGCACTATAGACGGAAGAATGTTTAAGGCTTTATCAGATAAAAGCGATAAAAAGTCAGAAAATTCAATTTTATCTTTTTGGAGTATTGAAAGGATTTTATCTTCATTATTATTATTATCAATTTTTTTTAATATATCCGCATAAGAATAATTATTTATTAATTCAGTTATTTTCATAATTTGCTTATCCAATCAAGAGTACTTGAAGCAATAGCTTTATTGGATTCTTCTGGTAAACCAGATAAATATGCCATTCTTCCTGCGATAACTGCCAATTTAAAAGCTTTGGCAATTAATGAGGGATTTCCTGCAGATGCAATTGCAGTATTGATCAAAACTGCGCTGGCTCCAAGCTCCATAGCCAAACTTGCATCCGAAGGTTTACCTATACCTGCATCAACAATGACAGGAATATTGGACTGTTCAATTATTATCTTGATCTGATCTATTGTTTTTAATCCGCGGTTTGTACCGATCGGAGAACCTAATGGCATTACACTGACAGTTCCTATATCTTCGAGTTTTTTTGCCAGAATCGGGTCAGCATTTATATATGGCATTACCTTAAATCCTTCTTTAACAAGGATTTTACTTGCCTTTAATGTTTCTTCACCGTCTGGCAATAGATATTTGGGATCAGGAGTGACTTCGATTTTTATCCAGTCTGAAATACCTGCAGCACGGGCAATATGTGCAAGCCTTACTGCTTCTTCGGCATTTTGCGCTCCAGATGTATTTGGTAAAATAATATATTTACTTGGATCCAAAACAGACAATATGTTATCATCCGGATCATCGATGTTAACTCTCCTTAAAGCAACAGTTATCATTTCACTGCCAGATGAATTGATGCTTTTTTTTAACTCTTCAGAAGAAGAAAATTTACCTGTTCCAATTATTAATCTTGATGAAAATTTTTTGCCGGCTATTACTAAATAATCATCTTTTATAGCTAAATTATCATTGTAATTATTAATCATTATTAAATCCGTTTTTTAAAAACCTTTTTTATCATTATTATTTATTCTAAAAAATTTTAAAAGTTATTTATAATTTTTTTTACAATATTTTCAAACAATAATGAAAATTTGATAATTTATATTTTTTTTCATTGTAAAAAGGTATTTTTTTAGACCTTTAATGGTTACTTTATAAATCTGATTTTATTTTCTGTAAAGTTCAACCCATTTTTTAGGGCTCATCCCAGTGTGTTTTTTAAAAACCTGTGAAAAGTAAAATTGATTTTGATAACCTAATCTGTCGGCAATTTCCGATATATTTAATATTTTATTTTCCAGAAGCAATTTTGCTTTTTCTATTTTTAAAATTTCATGGAGTTTCTGTATGGAATAACCGGTTAATTGTTTGGTTTTTCTAATTAATGAGGGCACAGAAAGACTCATGTCCTGTGCTATTTTTAATAGATCGGTCGGTTCATTTATGTGATTTAAGAGATACTCCAATATTTTATGTGCATTTATAGCCATCTGGTCATTTTTCTGTTCTTTGTCAGATGCATCTATATTCATTTCTTTTAAATTTATATTTTTTATATTTAGATCCTGAAGCAGTAATTTTTTTTCTTTTC
>JAFGQB010000161.1 GCA_016935915.1 Spirochaetota bacterium | reverse complement strand
ATCGTAATAAGATATGTAAACATTTGATCCGTTTACTGCCAGTGATGATGACATCCCGACATTTCCAGTAGAATCAACTGTTTTAATGTTTGCAGCCGGCCATGTTGTGCCGCCGTCGTCCGATCTGGCAAATTTAAGATCATCATTTAAGTTTTCATAATAAGAAATATAAATGGTTGCATCTGAAACAGCTAACGATGAATACTGCCCGGCTCCGGTTGATGAATCAACTGTTTTAATGTTTGCCAGGGGCCATGTTTCTCCTGCATCAGTTGATCTGGCAAATTTCAGATTACCGTTTGTATCGTCAAAATAAGATATATAAATATTATCCCCGTTCACTGCAATTGAAGTATATTTTCCAACATCGCCTGCAGAATCAATTGTTTGCTGTAAACCTGCTGACCATGTAGTGCCTTCATTGACCGATTTGGCAAATTTCAGATTACCGTTTGTTATATCATAATAGGAAATATATGTATTTGTTCCGTCTACTGCTATTGATGAATATCTACCGACAAAATTCGTGTCATCAACAGTTATTATCCATGACCATGCTGCTCCGCCGTCATCTGATCTGGCAAATTTAAGGTCTTGTAAACCGAAATAATGGTATGCAATATAAACATTGGAACTGTCTGCTGTTACTGCAGTTTCGAAATCAAAGGAACCGCCTCCCGTATTCGAGTCCACCACTTCCAGATTTACTGCAGGCCATGATGAACCTCTGTCTGAAGACATGGCAAACATCAGATTGTAATTTGTTTTATCAAGGTATGAAACATAGACATTATTGCCGTATACGGCAATTGAATTAAAGTCTCCGACATCTCCTGCAGAATCAATAGTTTTAATCCGGTTTTGTGGCCATGATGTTCCTCTGTCTGCAGAAACCGCAACTTTTAAATCTTTATTTGAGACATCATAATATGAAATATATACATTATATCCGTTAACGGTAATTGAATTTGACAGTCCGACATCTCCTTCGGAATCAACTGTTAATTGTACGGGAATATTATTTACTTTTTCATCCTCAACCAAAGGCTGCTTTTCACACATTACCGAAATGACGATTATAAATGACATCAAAATCATATTAATTTTTTTCATCTGCTCCTCCTTTTATAAAAACCGCTTCTCTTAATGATCCGCTGTTGTTGTTAAATGTTTTTGTGAAATCTGTATAAGTTTTAAGTTTTCAATATAAAGATACATATTTTGCCTGCATGTTAAATATTTTTATGACAGCGATATCATTATTCCCATAACCTGCCGCTGACTCCGCTCCTCCGTCAGTTGAATTACCGTCTGCGTTCAAGTTCGCGCATCTCCTGCTGTAGATCCGATTACATAAACATTTCCGTTTGAATCGGTTTTTTAATCCTTCATCGTAATCATTAAAAATATTCCCCAGTCTTTTTGGGCATAAATTTAGGGTTGTTGATTCTTCATCTTGCTTTACCTCAATGTCCGTACAACTTGAAATCATTATCAGGATCAAAACGGTTAGTATAAAAAAAATTTTATCTTCATATAAAATCCTAAACTATTAATTTATACTTAAATTTTAACAATGCATAATCTGTAATTTCCGGCTGATTTTTTCAAACCATAATTGGTATTATTGCCAGCAATTTCTTACTTATTCAACACCAGCTCATTTATTACTTATAAATGATTTAATCAACAATCTTAAAAAAATAATATACATTACAGCAAATTTTCTTTTAATTTCAATTATAACTCTTCAGACAAAACATCCTTCACCCGAAATATGTATAAAAATAAAAAGAAATTAAAATTTTCAATATTTTAATAACACTAAATATGTAGTAAATACTTATATATTATGATCAATAAAATATTTTTATTATAATATTATTAGAATTAAAAAATTAATTATTATCGTCCATTTATTTCTTGTCATTTGCTAAAGTAGAATCAATGTATAATGAACTTCAAAAAGTTAACAAAGAAATCGTGTCACGGTTTAATATTTTAGTAATAACAATTGAAAATCATGTTTCTAAAATATATAAAAAATTTAATGTTAAAAATTAAGTTGAACTTATTATTTCACTTAAGCTTTAAATAATATTTCTTTTTAGATCAGCGTTGTTTTGGTTTATTAATAAATATATCTATACTTTACTAATCATGAATCAAATCGATCTACACATTTTAGGTTATATCAGTTTTATTTTTCTTTTAGTTTTTTGCATATACATACATTTTCCGGGTGATATGATTTCTTATATTTGAAGTATTATTTAAAAAAGGGGTTTATGGTGATAAATTGTTTAACATAAAACTGCGGGATGAGTGATTAAATAATAAAAAAACAGGCAGTCAGATTATTTACAGCTATTAATTAAATTTAATAAAAATGAGTTTAAAAAATATTTTTTCAAGGAGATTTTATGAGATATTTAAAAATTTTTATAGTTGTTTTAATAAGTTTAATTATTTTTATAATGAGCTGCACTGATGGTGCAGGCAATGAAGAAGAAAGTGAAGGCAATCCTGCTCCAAACAGTGGTCAATGGCCGAAAAGATTAGGTAATACCGAAAATGACTGTGGATACGGTATAAAGACAGACTCTGCAGGAAATATTTATGTAACGGGATTTGTTAATAATCAAGCGGATTTTAATGGAAACGGTGTATATTCTGTTTCAGGAGGCGAAATATCAGGATGGATGGAATATTCCGATATTTTCATTGCTAAATACAGTTCTTCAGGAGGATATTTATGGTCAATAAGACTGGGTGGCGCAGGAGGTGATAAAGGCAAAGCCATAGCTGTAGATTCCTCTAACAGTATGATTATTACCGGTGAAGTTGGAGGCAATGTTGATTTAAACGGGGACAAAGATTCTACAGACGGAAGAGCAGAATCTTCATCCGGATTTGGAGATGATGATATTTTTGTTACTAAATTTAATGCCGGAGGCGAATATCAATGGTCATGGAGACTTGGAGGAACAATTGAAGATTCTGCATGGGGCATAACTTCAGATCCGTTCAATAATATATATTTAAGCGGAACCATTAATGGAAGTGCAAAAATGATAGGTGATGTTACCGATGATCAGATATATTTGCCTGCTGCCATAGGTTCCTACGATATAATAGTTGTAAAATTTAACTCTTCAGGTGAATATCAATGGTCTAAAAGACTCGGAAGTGTAGGCTTGGATGGAGGATATGGGATTGTTGCAGACTCTGACAGTAATGTTATTCTAACAGGAAGTGTCATCGGAGAAGCTGATTTAAACGGTGACGGTGATGTTGCCGATGAAGGTGAACAATCAAATTCATCGTTTGGATATAATGAATGTTTTATTGTAAAATTTGATACTTCAGGCAGCTGTCTCTGGTCTAAAAGACTCGGAACAATAACAAACGGTGCCTCTACAGGCAACAGTGTGGCAGTCAATCCCGGAGGCAGTATTTATATAACAGGCACGATAATAGGAAATGTGGATTTAAACGGAGACGGCGATTATAATGATGGAGGAGCAGAATCAGCTGCCGGATATGACCTTGCCGATATTTTTATTATCAAATATAATTCATCGGGCATATATCAATGGTCAAAAAGACTCGGAGGAGATTATAATGATATCGGAAGACAAATAGCAGTAGATCCTGCCGGTAATGTTTTTACAACAGGGTGTGTTGTATACAATGCTGATTTGAACGGTGACGGCGACTCAATCGACGGGGATTATGAATTTTTAGGGCGCAATAACGGCGATGACATATTTATATCAAAATTTAATACTTTAGGCGAATTTCAGTGGTCTAAAAGATTTTCCGGATACAGCGATGAATGCGGTTATTCGGTTGCGGCTGACAATACAGGCAATGCATATATTACCGGATTTACCAGAGGCGATACGGATTTAAACGGAGACGGAGACTTTACCGATATTGCAGAGTCCTCTGCCGGTTATGGAAATAATGACATCTTCATTATAAAAATATCCAATTAAAGAATGAATTAATAACAAGGAAAAATTTTATGAAAAATAAAACGAATATTTTAATTTTATCAATAGCTGTAATCATATTATTAATGATTACAGTTTTTAACTGTAATCGGCCAACGGAAGAAGATAAAGACGAAAAACTGCAATTATGGAAGGATCAAGAGAAAATAACAGCATTTGACGGTACTGATTCTTTAGAATTCGGTTATTCAGCAGCTGTTAGCGGTGATTATGTTATAATCGGAACATCTAGAGATGCAGCATATATCTACCATAAAACCGATGTGAATACATGGGACACAGGAATAAAAATAACAGCTTTTGATGACACAGACACAAGCTGGTTTAATTTCGGGTCTTCAGTGTCAATATCCGGCGATTATGCAATAGCAGGAGCGCCAAATAACAACAATGGCGGAATCGAGAGAGGAGCAGCCTATATTTTTCATAGAACAGGAATCAATACATGGGATACCGGTTATAAGATAACAGCATCCGATATCGAAGACAATGACATGTTCGGAACTTCGGTTTCCATTCACGAGGATTACGCAATAGTCGGAGCGCCTTTTAACGGAGAAAACGGAGCAGCATATATTTTTAAAAGAATAGATATCAACACATGGGACTCGGGGTTTAAGATCACATCACTTTCTGACGGAGACGGCGACGACCGGTTTGGTCAATCGGTTGCGATATATAATGACTATGTAATTACAGGTGCGCCGAATAATGGAGATGACAGCAACGGGGAAGAATATGGATCTGCATACATTTTCCGAAGAACAGGATTAGACAATAACTGGTCGGAAATTTACAAGATATCCGCACTTTACCAGGAGAGTTATGACCATTTAGGAAACTCTGTGTCAATATCCGTCGATTATGCAATAGCAGGAGTCACAGATGCCAATACATTCGGAAATAATTGCGGCAGTGCATATATTTTTCACAGGACGGATTTAAACACATGGGATGAAGGAAGTATAATTTATGCTCTTGACGGGGAAGCAGGAGATAAATTCGGATATTCCGTATCAATCTGCGGAGATTATGCAATTGCAGGTGTACCGTTCAATGACAGCCAGGGTGACCGCAGCGGAACATCGTACATTTTTCACAGGACAGGCATAAATGAATGGGATGCTGGTACAAAGATTAAAGGTTTTGATACCGATGAATTGGACTTTTTTGGATATTCTGTCGCAATATCGCAAACCCATGCAATAATCGGAGCATCGGTAAGAGATGAAGTTGCTTCCGGTAAAGGAGCTGTTTACATATTGAAGAAATAATTTAAAGGAATAAATTACATGAAAAGTAATCCGTTAATTTTTGGGGAAGATATAAAATAATATGTCATTTTTCAACCAAAGGGAAAAATCTTGAGAACACAAAAATAAATAGAACACGACAATTGTCTTACCTGACGACAATGATAAATCAGCGGAGCTAGACAACTACCGGAGTTTTGGATACATAAAACAAAGACTGTGTTATATGGGGCTTAAGCCTGCTTCAGTTTCCGCATGTCAAATGAATATTTTTATTTTCTTGTCATTCCTGACAATATGAGGCAATCCCCAAAATAATGACGGTTTATGCCTGCTAATTAATTTTTCTTGACTTTCGTCTCATTAATCGATATATTTTTATAAAATCCATATTAAAAAAAGTAACAGATTTTAATAATATTTATGGTATTTCTATGATTATATCGGTTATTTTACTTTCAGTATCATTCATTACATTTTTTTATTTCGGTCTCTATGTGTTTTTTATGGATCCTAAATCACCGGTTTACAGAAATTTTTTATATATGTGCCTTTCATTTTTTCTATGGAGTTTAAGCTATCTTGTTTTAAACATTTCAACCGGAACAAATTTTTATCAGGCTGCATATAAAATTTCAAATCTAGCCCGTTTGATTTATGTACCTTTCACTTTAAGGTTTTTTCTTTTTTTAACAGGATATCATAAAAAAATTAAATTTTGGTTAATATTCAATATATTTATATGGATAATCCCTGTAATTTATATGTATAATTCAATTTTTAACGATTATTTCGGCAATACTTTTTTTACCGGTTTTTGGCATTTATCATCACATATTATTTTCAATCTATATAATATTGCTGACCTGATACTTCTGATTATCTGGGGGAAAAATTCCAAATTTAAAAGAGAAAGAAAACAGGCAGCAATAATAGTCATCGGAGCAACAGCCGCCATTTTAGTCACAGTATTATCCGATTTAGCCGCTGATCTTACTAAATATCCGAATCTTACTCCTTTTTTTATTATGATATGGATGTTTTTTATCTTTTATGCTATGGTGAAGTATCAATTTTTTACCTATCTCCCGGCTTACATAAATCAAGATGTTATCAATAATATCAATGAATCAATTATTATTCTGGATAATAAAAAAAATATATTTTATATAAATAATAAAACAAAATCTTTGCTCAACAAGGATAAAATGGAAATTTGCGATCCATCAACCATAATCTATGAATATTTCAGGATCAATATTGAGATAGACAAAATCCTGGAAGGTAAATTTAAAACTTTTTCATGCAGAATCAATTATTTACGAAATAACAACGAAAAAGTTTTGGTTGACGCCATATTTTCCAGCATCAAGGATAAATTCAATGACATACTGGGCATATTGATAATCGGATATGAAATAAAAGGATTAAAACAGCTTGAGCAGTTCTATAAAACAACAGACAGGGAATCTGAGATAATTCAGGAGCTAGCTGAAGGATATACTAATAAAAACATTGCAGATCATCTGGGCATTTCCGAAAACACATTAAAGCGCCACATTGCAAATATCTATGCCAAACTCGGAATAAGCAATAAAGTCGAACTTTTAAATTTATTAAAAGATTTTAATCTGATCCCCAATTATAAAGCTGAAAAAACCGTTCTTGTTTTAAATAAAAGCTAAATGCTGTTTTTTATAATCTCATCTCTTGCCTTAATCAAAGCAAAACCCAGAAGATTCAAACCTTTCAATAGTTGTGCTTTTTCAGTCATCATCCAGTGTTCTGTGGATTTATACTCTATGCTGTCAATTAAAAAGGAGAAACCCAACACAGGCTGAGACAATGCGATCTGGTCGAATTATTATTCTTAGACTTATCGCTCCAGAAAAAAATATATTTGATATTTATACTCTTGTTATATGCTGCACATATAAATCTGGAATATTATAATACAGATAACTCCAACTTATAAATGTTTAAGTTTTATTATATCAGAAAACCAATCTGCCAAAAATAAAAAAATTTAAAACTTTAAACTTCAGCATAGGTGTTTTGTTTTTCTCTGAACAGGAATTGATATTCACTGCATAATCAGGGTTATATCAAAACGCTGTTTTTAATAAAAATCATGCGGTTTATACATATTCCGGGTCATATAAATAATTGTAATTAGATTATATTTGTAAAATATAAGGGTAATCCCTTATCTACCTCTATAGGTGGGTATAAACCATAGTTTATATTTAGTATAAAAGCTGTATATTTTTTTACAGCCAAATGTCTTTAAGGAGAAAAAAATGAAGAGAATAACAAAAAACTTTTTAATGTCTTTAAGCATCTTAATATTGATCTTAACAATGACAGGTTGTCCCGAAGTGTCTGAAGAGTTCAAAGATGGAAAAATTACAGTGAGAATCATCAATGCATCCCCTGCGGAAGGATTAACGACCTATATCGGTATATTTGCCCAGGGTACGGATCATACAACCGATCCGCCGATGGAACTTCTTTATGATGAAATAAGCGGAGGGGTTGCCTCTGTAAAATCCTCAAAAGTCTATAAAGAAGGGAAAAAATATGAAATCTGGTTTTTTATTGATGTTAATAGCAATGCTGACCCGAATAATCCTGTACCTGACGGTCCTGATTACTCATTCCCTACACCATTTAACGTTAAAATAAACGGCAGCAAAACCGTAATTATTGATTTGGGACCACATATCAGCTCCTGAATCATCAAGTGTTTTAATAATCAATGATATGGTTAAACCATGCAGACTGAATTTTTTTTTCGGTAAGATTCGTCATAATAAAAAATGATATGTTACGGAAATTGATCGGAAAACAAGGAAATTGTCCCTACAGCCTTGTACCTATAAGATTCCCCGACTCATAACGCTTAAGGCCAAGTTTGAATACAAGACTGTTCAATAAAATAAAAAATATATCAACAACCAAAAGAAGCAAAATCAAAAGATAGCTTGAGTTCATAAAAATTTTCTTTGGCACAAATGAAATGAATCCTGCAGGGATAAGTGTATAAAAAAGCCATCTTATTTTATCGCCGAATATCGACTCAGGATAGATCGAAAAACTAATTAAAAACTCACTTATCATCTGGGATATGCTTTTTGAATTGCCCATGAAAAACGTTAGGGATTCCGCCATTGAAAACACTGTTACATAAATAATCCCCCCGGAAACAACAAGAAAAGAAAAGAGCAGTATTTTAAAAACGGAAAATCCAAAGAATACAAGAATTATCGTATACCCGTATAAAAAATCACCCCATGCCGAAACAATGGTACGGGATGCAAGAATGCTGAAAAGAGGATTCTTGGGCTGCAAAAGAAAAACATCAAGCTCTCCTTTCTGAATCTGATCAGCAAGATTTCTGCAATTGCCGAATACTATGTGCGCAATGCCGAAAGCTGATGATGACACTGCCCAGATGAACATAATATCATTGAAACCGTAAGTTCCAATATTTCCGGTGTTTTTAAAAATCAAAAACCAGAATGCTATGAAAACCGAATTATTAAGGGCCATTCCAATGACCTGTGTAATGAACATTGTCCTATATTCCATGGAAGCCGCAAGATTGAACTTAAAATATTTCCGCAAAAGGACCAGATGGCTTTTAACCTCCCTGAATGCTGACATGGCGAGCTCCTTTTTTAAACAGTAAAATGCTTATGATCAATGCAAAAATAAAATATATGACCTGAAAAAAAAGTGTTTCATAAAACATATCAAATGAAAAATTCAGAAACAATTTTGCCGGCGCATAAGTTATATATGCAAAAGGGGAATATTTAAGGATATTAAAAAATTTCTCTGGGAAAACATCAATCGGTATTAAAATACCGAATATCATTATACACTTGAAATATATCCAGAAAAAAGCAGAATTATCCTCAACAAACATTGCGCTCAATGCTATGAATGTCTGCAGAAAGAAGTGGATCATAACCCCAAAAATTATGCATATTAAAAGATGCGGAAGATTGATAAGAATGTGTAAATTCAGGGGACTAACAAAAAGCGTTCCCATTATTATGCCTATGACGGAGTTTGAAATGAATTTATAGATCATTGAACCTGCATTTTCACTCATAATATACAGAAGATAATTATAAGGCTTGTTCAGTACATAGGCGATGCTCCCATCCTTTATCTGTCTTGATATCTGGAAAAAAAATCTCTGCGTGGTCAATGTTATGATTTCCGTAATTATAAAGTACCAGATTATTTCCTCTTTTTTATATCCGGCAAATACGGCCCGCGTAGAATAAATTTTATTCCATAGATTTATGAATATGAAAATTATCAGTGCAAAGAAAATATTCTGGGCTATCATGTCAGTTCTGTATGAAGTTTGACTCCTGAAACTCACTAATAGAATGGATAAGTATTTTTTTATTTTTAATAATATTTTTTTCAAGCTCTGTCCCCAGTCAATCATTTTTTCATTGTATAAATTGCCTTGATGATATCTTCCAGCGGTTTTTCTTCAATAGTTATGTCTGCAATATCCCCGCAGCTTAATAGCTTTTCCATTGCTTTATTTACTGCTATTTTATCTGTATCAACTTCAAGTTTTATACTATAGTCCTTTTCTTTAATCTTGGCTATCCCTTCGATGCATGGAATATTAATCCTTTCATTATACCTGATGTTTACAATTTTCTTATTGAGATACTGATATTTCATTTTTTTAACGGACTCATCCAGAACAATATTACCGTGATTTATAACTATTGTTCTTTTACAGATTTTTTCTATATCATCAACATCATGGCTTGTTAAAAAGACTGTTGTCTTTTCCTCTTTATTGAGCCTGATGATTAGTTCCCTGATCCTGTGCTTTACAACTATATCAAGTCCAATTGTAGGTTCGTCCAGAAAAAGTATTTCAGGTTTGTGAATTAAACTTGCACAAAGCTCACATCTTATTCTTTCACCAAGCGAAAGTTTTCTCACAGGAGTATATATGTATTCTCTGATCTCGAAAATTTCAATCAGTTCATCAATCCTTTTATTAAAAACAGAGCTGTCGATTTCATAAATAGCACAGAGGAGTTTAAAGCTGTCAATAGCAGGAAGGTGGAACCATAGCAGAGACTTCTGTCCGAACACACTTCCGATCCTGTATGAAAGTTTTTTTCTCTCTGAAGCAGGATTTAAGCCCAGGACTGAAATATTACCTGATGTCGGGTACATTATTCCGGTGAGTATCTTTATTGTTGTGGACTTGCCTGCGCCGTTTGGACCGATAAATGCAAGGAGTTCGCCTTTTTCAACTTCAAAGTTGATATTGTTGACTGCAACAACTTTTTTATAAGAAGGTTTGATGAAATTTAAAAATTTGTTTTTTCCTTCATTTTTGGTTCTAGTTTTAAAAGTTTTATTTAGTTTTGTAGCCTTTATAACATTCATGCATACTCCGGTTAAAGTCATTATAAGGCTTCTCTAAAAACCTTCTTAATCTTTTTGCAGCTGTCCCGACCACTTTCTGTATTTAACTGCATAACCGTTCAAATTTTACAGGTACGACAATTGTCTTACTGGTACGACAATTGTCGTATTGATAAAACAAATCACTTTGAAGGACGGAACTAATCCACAAAAAAAAAGGACATTCTTCTTTTGTCTTTTTATTCAATAATAATATAAAATTATTTAGTCAGCCATGAAAAAGTATTTAATTGCTGATATATAATAAATTAAATCACTACTGTCCGAAAGTTTTTATAAAAAAAGAATTTACAACTCCATGAAAAATTAATATGAATTAATTAACCAATCTAATT
>JAFGQB010000160.1 GCA_016935915.1 Spirochaetota bacterium | reverse complement strand
TGAGATCGGTTTATTAGCTCTTTGAAAAAATTTTAGACAGGCATTAATTAGGGGTTTTTTGAATTTTGGGAAAGTGAAACGGATTCCCTGAATCACTACGCTTATGCAAGTGCGAATCCGATTCGTTATACGGATCCGACGGGGTTGGATCCTGAAAGAGATGAGTTTGATTATGGATATGGAGGTGGAACTGATACAACTAATTATGCACCGCAGGAATCAGGGTATGACCTTTGGGATCATTTAATAACTGAAGAAGACTGGACTTTTTCAATAGTTTATGGAGCTATGCTGTTTGGATGGGATGGAGTTTTTACAGAAGATTTAGCTAAAATTATGAATTTTGATTTAGCAACATATGATCAGTTATATAGTTTATGCTGGCAAGATAGTAAATTGACTTCATTAGGTGAACAACTTGTATCATGGGGATGGTTAACTTTAAATGGAGAAGAATCATTAGGCAAATTTGTGAATTTTACATCAATATCCTGTGCTTTTTTATCATATATTAATGTAATTAATATTGCATTAACTATAGCAAAAGAAAGTACTTTAAGTTTATATAATTGTTTAAATGCTTTTATAGAAAATAAAGGGAAATTTCAGTATAATGGATCAATCACTAATCCAGGTAAATTTGCGGAATCAATGCTTGAAGCAAATTATATAAATGGAACTATACAGGTAACAACTAAAAAAATATCTGATTTAACTCCAGATGATATATTATATATGTTTAGCTGTTCTAAACATCATGCTAATATTCAATATGGTGGTTTTAGAGTAAATCCTACTCCTATCCAAAATGGATGGATTAATAATTGGGAGATATCTGTAATTAGAACAATAGAATTTTATAAAGATTGATTAAAATTTGAAAACAATAAGAGGAGGTAATATGAGTAAAAATTTTTTTTTAGTTATTTTTTTAATTATAATACTAAATATTATGATTTATTCTAAAGAATATTCAATAAATAAGATAGATTTAAATGAACTTTCGTATTCTTTTTATAATGATATCAATAATGATATTAAAATTTTTAATAATAATTTATATATATTCAGTTTAAAAGATTATTTTAAACCAGAAGAAAAATATAAAAATCAAACACAGTCCAATAGAGGATATTTAAAAGAAATTATAGTTTTAACTGAAAACATGGGTGTTAATGAAATAATTAACAAATCAATTAATAAATTTGAATATACCTTTGATTATAAATATTATTATCTGGATAAAAATTTTAATATTATATATCATAATTCTGAGGATAAAGAATCTGCTCCATTTTTAAGTAAAAAGATAGAAATTTATGATATAAAAGATAATTTGATTAAAACAATAAAAACGCCTAGATCAATAGAATATACAAAATTTTTTATTGATAATGATATTTTATATTATAGAGGAATGAAAGAACCTGTTGTTTTAGATGTAGAATTTGATTTTTGTATATATGATATTTTAAAAATAAATCATAAAGTAATTAAAAAACCAACATTATTAAATACATTAACAATTATTAACATATTTAATAATATAATTTATCTGGCAGATATAAGTAAATCTATTTATTTATATAAAAAAGAAAATATTAATGATTCGGATTTCACTACATATGAAAAGAGAATTTTATTAGATGATTATCTTTATTTAAAAAATAATTTAATGTTTTTTAGAAGTGGAAATTATGGACTTTTAGTTAAAAATAAAACAATTTATCAGATTAGATTTTTAGCTGACTCAGAAAAACAAATTATTAATGTTAGCAGTAAAATAAGATTTCCATCAAAACAAACATTAATAATCGCTATAAATCCAGAAACAGAAAAATTGGAAAGAGAAATAAGAATAAATTATAGCCCGAGAAAAGTTTATGAATCTCCCAATAGTTATGATGTTGATGATGAAGGAAATATCTATATACTTGATTCTAAGAATAAGAATATTATTAAAATTGATAAAAGTGTTGATAAGCTTGAAATTAATTATGATCAATGATTAGGGAAAACTCATATCCGTTACCTTGTCAAAAAGTTCTTCCTGAACTTTTTGACCTCAGAGCGTCTACCTTAGCTATTTTATGCCATTAACATCCGTGTTAACAGCATAAAATAGACGGTATACGCCAGATCGTAACTGCGTTTGATAACAGGAATATATTTTTACCAGTTGATTATTTCAATTTATCCGGTTTTAAATATTGATGTCTTTTCAAGTTTACGCAAGTTATTTTATAAGCAGGAATAATTTGCAAGTGAAAAGTTAAAAGTCCAGTTTTGCTGTTTTATTGATGTACAAATAAACAGGCAAAAGGACAAACCAAGACAAAAAGGTTCACCCTACGGGTACAAGTCGTAAAACCTGGTGTTATCATCACCCTTTAGGGCTTTAGGTCAGACAGGAAGTCTGATTGATGATAACAGCAGGTTTTGCGAAAGGTCGAATGCAAGGACGCATGAGACCGACCTTTTTGTTTTGTATGGATGAGGAAAATACAAAGGCAAAAAGAGGAGTATTTATTATTTTTTTTTATTGACATATTGCCCTACATATATTAATATATAAACATAATGTAGGTCACGGAGAATAAATAATGAGCATATTAAAAGATATGATCAAAGAAGAAAAAGAGAGGCTTGAGGAACTTTTAAAGTTTTACAGGAATGAGATTAATAAATACCCGAAGGGATATATATCAAGGCGTAAAAGGAACGGCAATATTTACTGCTACCGCTCCTATCGTGATGGTGAAAGGGTAAGAACAATATATATAGGTATAGCTGGAAGCAATGAAGTCAAGGAAGCTGAAAAAAAGATTGAGAAACGTCGGGAATATGAAAAGAAATACAGACAGGCAAGAGCTAATTTAAAAGAAGCAAAAGGACTGTTGCGTGGAAAGAAGTAAACTGTTTATTGACGTACTTAAAAAATTGGACGCTTACGGACTTTTGGAAGATTTAATATTGATCGGCAGCTGGTCTTTGTATATCTACAAAAAATATTTTAAAGATAATGCTTTAATACCGGTAAAAAGAACGCTTGATATTGATTTCTTAATACCCAATCCGCCTAAAATCAAACATAAAATCGATGTTGAAAATATATTGAATGAGCTGGGCTTTGACCCCGTGCATAATATGATGAACCATTTTACAAAATATGTTCATCCGGAATTGACTGTTGAATTTCTGATGAACCAGAAAGGCAGAGGCGAGATCGACGTCTGCAAGGTGAAAGAATTGTCCGTAACCGCAATACAGTTAAGATATTTAAGTTTACTGGAAACTAATTTAATAAAAATCGAATATGAAGGCATGCAGGTGCAGACGGCTGAACCGTCAGCTTTTACATTACATAAATATATAGTAAGCGGAAGAAGATTGAAGGAAGAGAAAGCGATTAAAGATTTAGAAACGGCGAAAGAGATGAGCAATTTTTTACTGACGATTGAAGAAGAAAAGGAAAAGATGAAAAATATTTTTAAAAGTCTTCCTGAAGGATGGAAGAAAAGCATAATTGAAGTTGTGAAGGAAGAACATAAAGAGCTACACGAGTTTTTAAAAAGTTAATGATTGGAAGTTTCAGACAGGATATTTTTTTTTAACTTTCTTAATTTCTTTTTAACTAAAAGAGCATTAATAAAAGACCAAACAGATTTTTGATCTCTTTCTGATAAAGTTTCAATCTTTTTAATTCTTTTAGCAATTCTTGTATCAAATTCATATTTGATTGGTTTATTTCCAACAAGAGTATCAAGAGATACTTGAAGTACATCAGCAATTAAAATTATATATTTTAAGGGAGGACTTTTTACATTGGATTCATAATGAGAAATAACCCTTTGAGTGACACCTATTTTTTCAGCCAATTCTTTTTGAGTAATGCCTTTTAATTTTCTGATCTTTTCAAGATTTTTGCCAAAAAATTCCAATTCAGGAGCTTTGTTACGCATACAAATAATATATCATTTTTTAGAAAATAATAAAATATTTACTTGACATATATACGAAATATGCATATTATTGGGACATAAAAATATTTTAAAATCTTTCGTTGAAAGATAAAAAAGCCCTGCTTCCCGTAAGTTTAGCCAACGAAAAGAAGCAAGGCAAAAGACCAGAGGAAAACCTCTGTAATGAATATATATCATAAAATTACAGTTATTAAAAGGTTTTCCTCAAAAAGAAATTGAGGAGTCCAAAATGGATAATGTAAGTTTGCCCGTCTTAAAAAGTTCCGATCTTTATGAATGCGCCTATTATTTTTCCAACGGCTGTACTGTAAAAGATATTGAACTTGTCGAAGAGAACAAAAAACAAGTATGCTTTTTATTCATGACCGGAGAGAATCTTTTATTCTTACAGCAGAACTATTTCAAAAGCGAAGCTTTAGTAAATCTTTTTGATTTTAGACGTGCATATAATCGGTTAATGAACCTTATTGCCCTTGCGAAAAAGGAAGCTACAGCCCGTTCTAAAGAACAGGCTGGACAAGCGAGGGTATCCAGATGACAGTAATCACAATATGCCAGAGGAAAGGCGGAGTCGGTAAATCAACGGCTACTTTAAACTTATCATGCGTGCTTGCTGAGGCTGGATACAAAGTATTGATAATAGACTTAGACGATCAGCAGAACACAACAAAGAGCATATCAAAGATAGTCGAAACGGACAAAACAATTGAGGACTTACTGTTAAAAGAAGATTTGGTTTTAAATGAAGTATCGGTAAAAACCGAATGGAACAATGTATATATCCTGCCTGCAAGCGGTAATTTATCGGGCGTTGTCAAACACCTGGACAGCGAACTGGGCGGACATTTGATCTTGAAAGAAAAGCTGTCAAGCGACCTGTTTGACTTTGTATTGATCGACACCTCTCCAAGTTTAAACATTCTAGTAATAAACGCCCTGTGCGCAAGCAAATATATGTTAATCCCCTTATCAAGTAAATATTTTTCCATGCAAGGATTATCTCAAACATTATCAAGCTTCAAAAAGGTAACGGACAGGTTAAATCCTGAATTAAAGCTTTTGGGAATAGCAGTAGTAAATCATGACAAAAGAAATGTTCTTGCAAATGAAGTACTGGAGCAGATAAGGAGCAAGTTCAAGGATGAGATATTTAATACTGTGATCGGGATAAACATAAAGATTGAGGAGGCGCAAGTTAAGAAACAGTCAATATTGACCTATGCTCCGTTAGACAGAGGATGCGAACAGTACAGGGAATTAGGCAAAGAAATATTAAAGAGAGTGATCATATGAAAGGTCGATTTTCTGCCGTCCATGGCAAAATCGACACTAATCCATCCATGGATAAAGGGGTAAATATTATGGCAAAAAAAGTACTTGATGCCTCTTTTTTTGATGACGAATCTGGCGACATAATAGACAAGATAATAAGGGAAGAAGAGTTATTAATTAGCAGAAAGGATGAAGTAAAAAAGCCTGATATTGAAAAAGAAGAAATGAATTTAAATGATGTAATTGAGTTCTATCACAAGAAATTGTTTGAGAATGACAGGGCAATTGAATATTTAAAAAGCAAAAACATAAAAAGAACAGAAAATCAAGCAAGGTTTAAAATCGGCTTTGCTGACGGAAGTTTAATAAATATATTAAGCAAAAAGCAGAAAAAAGAATTAGCCAAAACAGGATTGATAGATGAAACGGGCAAAGAAGTTTTTTTAAACTGCCTGATTATTCCTATATTTGACAGCTTGGAAAAAGTAACCGGTATTTATGGAGTAAATATTGATGAGGGGAGAGCAAAAACAATATGGGTTGATGATGACAAAAAAAGAGCATTTAATCTAAAGGCAAGTAAAGTTTACGATGAGGTAATATTAACAGACAGCATAATCAAAGCTTTACGCCTTATTGATTCCGGCATTGAAAATGTAGTTTCAATTGCAGGTGATGAAGGCTTTACTGCAGAAGCATTGATAGCCTTAAAAGAAAATAGAGTTAAAACCGTTGTTTTATCATTTAACGATATTAATAGTCCCTTAATTGAAACATTGAAAGAACTTTTCATCATGGAAGAGATCGCAGTCAAGATCGCAAGCTTAAACGGTAATGAGAACAAAAACGAAATACTTGAACTAATCAAAAATGCAAGCCTTTTCAAAAAAGAATCTGACAAGTTAAAAGAGAAGTTAAATGTTAAAAAAGATGATCTTTACTACATATTTGAAATTGATGAAGTAAAGTACAAATTAACGGGTGTAAAAGAGATATACTCCATAAATTTGAGAGTCCATATTAAGGCTGAAATTAACGAGCTTTTTCATCATGACACGGTTGATTTATATTCTGCAAAATCAAGAAGCGATTATGCGGCCAGGCTTGCAAAGAAGTTTGACATTGAAGCCGTTATTATTGAGAAAGACCTTGATAAAATAGTCAATTATTTGGAAGAAGAAAAGAGCAAAAACAGGGAAGGAAAAGAGGTAAAAGAGGAATTAACAGAAGAGGAAAGACAGACAGGATTAACCTTTTTACAGAGTCCTGACCTGTTTGACAGGATCATTGACGACATGACTACACTTGGATATGTCGGGGAAGACTTAAATAAAAAGCTGTTATATTTATGCGCTTCCAGCAGAAAGCTTGATGATCCGATATCAATTTTAATTGTGAGCCAGTCTGCAAGCGGTAAATCAATGCTTGTTGATACAGTTAAAAGACTTATCCCTGATGATGAGGTAATTTCAGTTACAAGCCTTTCGGATCAGGCTCTAAACTATATTGAGAACTTATCAAACAAATTCCTTGTGTTCGGGGAATCGGTGCATAACGAGGTAATAGAACATCAGATAAGGGAGATGCTTTCAAGCAAAGAGCTTACAAGGCTTGTGACCGTAAAGGATGAGAAAACAGGCAAAATGAGAAGCGAACTTGTCAGGAAAAAGGTAATTGTCTCAAGCGTCATGAGTACGACAAATCACAAACTTAATCCTGAAAATGCAACCCGATATTTTTTAATAAATGCAGATGAATCAAAGGAACAGACCAAAAGGATCCACGAAATACAAAAAGAGAAATACACGCTTAAAAGACAATACGTCAAAGATGAAGTAATCCCCTCTATTATCAGAAAGCACAAAATAGCGCAAGCTATGTTGAAAAAAGTAATAATAGTCAACGACTTTGCAAAGTATTTGAACTTTCCAGACAGCACAATGAGAACACGGCGTGATCATGACAGGTTCATTGATTTAATAGCGTGTGTGTGTTTTTTAAGACAGTATCAGAAGGAAATAAAAATTAACGGCCATCATGAATACATTGAATGCGATCTTGCTGACTATGAGGAAGCATACAATATTATGATCAACGGAGTGTTGTCAAGCACCATGAATGATTTACCTGCAGGGACAATTAATCTATATGAAGAGGTAAGAATCCTGATAAAGAAACTTGCAAAAGAGAAAAAATTAAATGTGCTGGAGACAATATTTACTCAAAGGGAATTAAGGGAGTTTACTCAATTCGGAGGAGAGTTTATTAAAAAGCATTTAAGGATACTGGTTGATTATGAATACATAATACTTGAAAGCGGAAAGAACAAGGGGACTAAATATTCCTACAGGTTAAAATCCGATGAGGAAATACAAAGGATTGATTTAAAAGTAATTCCAACGCCTGTGGAAATGAGGGAATTATTACAAAAACTGTAAAAAGTGGGTATTCTGGGTATAACCGGGTATGTACCTGCTTTCAAAAATTAATTTGTTGATATACCTTGAGTTAGAAGAATAAATCTGACCGGGTATGAGATTTTAGGGAGAGAGTGAGAAACTTTATACAGACCTCGCAAGTTTGCTATATGCATATTGCATCACAAGGATAAACTTGCGAGGCATTCTTTACCGGAGGTGATGAGAAAATGACTGAAAAAGAGGTAAATATTTTAAATGAGTTTAATAAATACATGAGCCTTAAAGGTTATGTTCCTGAAAGTGTTTACAGATACATTTCAACATTAAAGGAATACTTTGAATATTTAAGCCTTATTAATACCTGTTATGACAAGGTCAATTTAAAGATCGCTCTTGATTACAGAGGCTATCTGGTGAATGAAAAGAACATATCAAGGGCAACTGTCAACAACAGGCTGAACCGCATAAGATGCTTTTACAGGTTTCTGGTTTTAAACAGTCATATTTACAAGAATCCTTTCGGTTTCGTTAAGGGCTTAAGGCTCGGAAACAACATACCAAAGAACATTTTAAGCGTGGATGATATGGGGAAACTGTTGGATAATTTCAGCATTAAAAGCGATCATGACTTGATGTTGAAAAGCATAGCTGAAGTTATGTACGGAAGCGGATTGAGGATCAATGAGGTTGTAAGATTAAAGCTTGATGATGTTGATTATGAAAAGTTGACTATTACTATTGTTCAGAGCAAGTCTGACGGGAAGCAGAGAAAAGTCATAACGAATTCCAATGCCCTGAAGGTTTTAAATGAGTACATGAAATATTCAAGAGGCAAACTTTTAACAGGTAGCGAAATTGAACAAGGCTTTATTTATCCTCAAGTCAAGGCTTCAAGTTTTGTAGTAAGTTTAAACAGAAAATTAAAAAATGAATGTGAGAGAATGGGGTTAAAGGTCATAACCAGCCACGGCTTCCGCCATAGCATTGCAACGCATGTCTTTAAAAGCGGTGCAGGAATAAAAGAGGTTCAGGAGTTTTTAGGACATAAGAAGATAACCAATACCGAGATTTATACCCATGTCTTAAAAGATGAATTAAAAAATGTTGTTAACAAATATCATCCGAGGGGTGAATAAATGATGTCTTACATTTATTATCTTGACATATTCAATGAATACCAGACCGGCAGGGGCTTAAAAGATGAAACCATCAGCCGGAATAACCTTGAATTAAAGAGGTTTTTTGAATATTTAAAAGGCTTAAATATCGCTGACATAAAGGATGTATCAAAGAAGGATATTGAAGAATATTATTCATATTTAATTAAAAAGGGCTTTTCCGAAAGCACAAAACAGACAGCAGTAAGGACAATTAAAGCGTTATTCACATATTTACATGAGATTGATTTAATATTAACCAATCCATTTGACAGAATAGAGATTATATTTAAAAGGGACGGAGGTTTAAGGAGTACCCTGACTGAAAAGGAAATGTTTAAATTGTTAGATGCAATCCAGACACACACAGGCAAGGGAGTACGCGATAGGGCTTTTTTTGAGCTTTTGTATTATTCGGGCTTAAGGCTTGGGGAAGCGGTCAGGCTTGAGATCGAGGATGTTGATTTCAGCTTGAATGAAATATTTATCAGATCAAGCAAATTCCGGAAAGAGCGCATTGTGCCTTTAGGCAGCGTGTCAAAGAGATACTTGCAGGACTGGATTAACAGGGTCAGGAGCTGGTATTTGACGGACAGTACAAACCTGGTATTCTTAAGCAAGCAAGGTAAAAAATTAACCTGTTCTACTGTTAACAGAATATTAAAAAGATATTTAAACAAGGCAGGCATTGAAAGAGCCGGAGTATGCGTACATTCGATAAGGCATTCATGCGCAAGTCATTTGCTTGAGCATGGAGCTGAGATCAGGTATGTTCAAAGTTTACTCGGCCATGAATCAATTGAAACAACAGCAGGCTACACAAGAGGGATAGTGGAATCTTTAAGGAAGATGTACAAAATGCATCATCCCAGGGAGAATGAGTTGTACAGGGAGTGAAAATTATTTAAAAAAGAGGTTGAAAAAACCTGATTGATTTTGATAGAATGAGATCGGTTTATTAGCTCTTTGAAAAAATTTTAGACAGGCATTAATTAGGGGTTTTTTGAATTTTGGGAAAGTGAAACGGATTCC
>JAFGQB010000159.1 GCA_016935915.1 Spirochaetota bacterium | reverse complement strand
TCCCTGTCAACTTTAACGCAAATAAAATTTTCATTTATAAACCGGGCAATGTTTTTATCACTGAATGTTTCCTCTGCCATAACATGACACCAATGGCATGTTGAATAGCCAATGGATACAAAAATCAATTTATCGTTTGATTTTGCATATTCCAGTACATCACTATTCCATTCCTGCCAATTGACAGGATTATCCTTATGCTGTAATAAATACGGGGAAATAGAATCAGCTAAATTATTCTTATAAAATCTGTCATTGTTCATAAATCTTGTTTTTTTATATTAACACGACTCTTAATTAAATTCAATTCTTTTAAATCTTCAAAAAAACATTTAAAAAATTTATTTCTTTTGCTTATGCTATTCATAATTTATTAAATAATGCCGATTTCTAAAATAATATATGATTTGATTAAAAATATAATTTTATGCTATAATGATTTTGGGGCTGTTTCATAAGTTTTTTATGAAATCACTAAAAAAAACAGAGATAACAATGTTTTTATATTTTTTTAAATATTTAAGCGCTGTTCTTCCCCGATATTCATTAAATCTTGGTGGCATCTGTGTACTTAAAGTGATTAAATTTTTGACTGGATTACAGCGGTTTTTTTTGGCGCTGTAAACAGCCGAAAAGTACAGCTTCAATTATGTTTTAGGTAAAAAAAATAAGATAAAAAAGGGTTTTTATCGATATATGAAAATAATAAATAGATTTCTGAATTATCTGTTCATTTTAGTTGGGATTTTAATAATTTTATTGATTTTATTTATTTTTCTGAATAGAATCATATCCAGCTTCAATAAATTTGAAAATGAAGCCATTAAAATCAAATCATTGTCAAAAAATTATAATTCAAAATTCAATGATATAATCGTATATCCCTTAAATATAAATGAAACAATCAACATGTTTTCCATACACTCCGATTTTTTTGAAACAGAATATAACAATTTCAAAACTCTAAAAGATAGATATATGAAGCTGAAAAAGATCAATGATGAAATAAAGGTCATTGATGGTTCAATAACCAGTATTAATTCCGATTATTCCAATATCAAGGAATATTTAACGGAATTAAATAAAGAAGAAGAAATTTTCAATATAAGAAAATCCGGCATAATGAATTTTTATTATAAATTACTGTCCGAAAATATTCCGGACGTTAAAGCAACTACATTGTTTTTTTATATGGACAATATAATAAATAAGGTTTTAAATATAAATTCAACATTTAATCAGATAAATAACAGTTTTGATAATATTTACAACAGGACAAAATCCGTTATTATTGTTTATAAAACAATAAATATTACTCTTTTTTTTATATTAATAATAATCTTTTTTTATATTATAATATTTGTATCAAAAAAATTCATAAATACCATAACAGGAAACACCAAATCGATTGTACTGTATACCGATCAATTAAATAAAGGAAACTATAATGCTGAATATAATAAAAGCCTTTTAGAAGAATTTAATACATTAGCTGAAAATATTAAAGAAATTGTTTCATATGACAGAATATTAATACAAATAAAAAAGAACTTTCAGGAAATAGAAGAAAATTACAGATCCATAAAAAATGATTTTTCAAATTTTCAGGAAACAATAAATAAATATAAAGAAAAAATTAATGGCAGTTCAGAATTATTAAAAGATTTGACAAAATATATTTTAAATTTTCAAAAAGATTCAAGGGACACAAAATTCATCGGATTGGAAACCAAGACAAAAATTCATAATTCAAGTACCCTTGTCAGAGATAATATCATAGAAATACAAAAATTAACAACTCCTGCTGAAAAAATCATGGATGCATTAAGAATTATTACCAAAATTACGGATGAAACAGGACTATTGTCCTTAAATGCAGCCATAGAAGCTGCAAAAGCCGGTACAAAAGGCAAGGGGTTCAGGGTAGTTGCAACTGAAATGGGTAAACTGGCAGAGATCAGTTCACAGGCTGCATCGGATATTGCAAAACTTGCAGAAGAAATAATCACAATAATTAAAGATATAACCAATAAATCCACAGATTCTATTGATGCTTTAAAAACCATAGAATCCAGTGTTGATGAGGTTGTTAATTTTTTCGAAGAAATAGTAGTATCAATTGATAAGGAAGCAAATGACAGCAAAAAAATATTAAATTCAATTAACTTGATTACTCAGCTTTCAGATAAAACCTCAACATTTACAGATAACGTTATAAAAAATAATGATAATATTTTAAATAAAATCCTTGAAATACAGAGAATAATTAAAACTTACAATTTACCTGATGCTTTTTAATTAAAAGAGTCCCCTGCCTCCAGTAGGGACGTGATTAATCACATCCCTACTGTTAACATAGAGATTTAATAAAAAAGTGAGATATTAAACAAATTATTATATTAATTATTGAATAATATAATTTAATAATGCAATTTAACTTTTTTTAATTTATAATAGTTGAATTTTAAATTAATACTCCATGATCTCTGTGTATTTAGGTTTATTTTTTGACTTTTTAAAACGGACCCTACATCATCTGTTATTTTTTGATCGATTTTTGAGACATGACCATACTCTTTGAGATATTCAAAAACATCACGGAATAAAATCAAGCATATTTAAAGGTATGATATCAGAATGAAAACCTTAAGTTTCCGGTCATCATTTGCGCCATAAAAAAACGCCTGCCAGACCAACATTTATTGACCATATATCCCTTTTGTGATATTATGTATATTTTTACAAGTCACATATGTTTAAAAGAAGGATGATATATGAAATATATTTCCACAAGGGGAAATATTAAACCGATTAATTTTATAGAAACAGTCATGATGGGGCTTGCCGATGACGGAGGTTTAATAATACCCGAAATAATCCCTGAGATTTCATCAAATTTAGGTCAATATAAAAAATTGTCATACAATGAACTTGCATATCAAATTTTTAAATTGTTTATAAGCGACATCCCTGACAATGATCTTAAAAAATTAATAGATGCAAGCTACAGCACAAATTTCGATCCTGAAGCCGCTCCTTTAAAAAAAGTCGGAGACACTTATATTTTAGAACTGTTCACAGGTCCAACTCTTTCTTTTAAAGATGTTGCATTACAATTAATAGGTAATCTTTTTGAGTATATTTTAGAAAAAAACGGAGGATTTTTGAATATTTTAGGTGCAACCAGCGGTGACACAGGCAGTGCGGGTATATATGGCGTAAAAGATCGTAAAAACATCAATATTTTTGTCATGCATCCTTATAAAAAAATTTCAGATATCCAGGAAAAACAGATGACTACGGTCTTGAGCAAAAACGTTTTCAACATTGCTGTTAAAGGCAGTTTTGACGACTGTCAATCTATCATGAAAAGGATTGCCGGGGACATCAAATTTAAAAAAGAGTACAGACTCGGCGCAATAAACTCAGTGAACTGGGCAAGAATTCTGGCACAAATAGTTTATTATTTTTATGCAGGTTTAAAGATATTGGAAATCACAAAAAAAGAAAAGCTCCAAATATGTGTGCCGACCGGAAATTTCGGCAATGTACTTGCCTCATGGTATGCATACAAAATGGGGCTTCCTGTTCATAAGATTATTTTA
Source organism: Spirochaetota bacterium (assembly GCA_016935915.1). GTDB lineage: Bacteria > Spirochaetota > GWE2-31-10 > GWE2-31-10 > JAFGQB01 > JAFGQB01. The sequence goes on along the minus strand of JAFGQB010000159.1, from coordinate 18,554 downwards.
GCAACAAATGAAAATGACATATTATCAAGATTTTTTAATACAGGAATATATTCAATAGGTAAAGTTGCAGAAACCATATCACCTGCCATGGACATTCAGATCGCAAGTAATTTTGAAAGATATCTTTATTATAAACTGGAAGAAGATCCGTGTAAAATCAATGATTTCATAAATGTCTTTTTAAAAACAGGCTCATTCAAAATCGATAAGGATGGTGTTGTTGATCCTTTATTTTTATCCGACAATGCCGATAAAAAAAATACTTTAAATACCATTAAAGAATATTATGAGAAATACGACTATATTTTAGATCCGCATACCTCTGTCGGCATATATGTCGGCAATAAGCTTAAAAACAATGATCTTCCGATATTAAACATAGCAACCGCACATCCGGCAAAATTCCCTGATTCCATCAAATCGGCTATCGGCAAGGATATCGCTAAACATCCGAAGATCGAAAAGCTGAAAAGTCAAAAAACCAGATGCGAAATACTTGAAAACGATCAAAATTCTGTAAAAGAGTTCATGATAAAATCCATAATAAAGTGAAATTGGCTGCCTCAATCTGCAATCGGCAGATAAATGTAAAAAGTTGTTCCCTGTTTTTCTTTTGATTCTACGGTTATATGCCCGTCATGTTTCTTTATAATCGAATAGCATATAGCCAACCCAAGTCCTGTACCTGTATCTTTTGTAGTAAAATAAGGATCAAAAATTTTCAATTTTAATTTTTCACTAATGCCCGGACCATTGTCGTTTACAATTATTTTAAAATAATTGCCTGCTTTAAGCGGAACAGAATACTGATTTTTAAGTTCAATGATCTCTCCGATTATCTTCAACTTGCCGCCGTCGGGCATGGCATCTTTTGCATTTAAAATAAGATTATTGAAGACCTGGATAATCTGTCCCTCATCCGCCAAAATCGATGGTATAATATCAGGCAATTTTACACTTACTTTTATATTTGTTTTCCTGAGTAAAAAACTTACAGAATTATTTATTATATCAATAATATTAATTTCTTTTTTATCCGCCATTGCTCCTTTTGAATATGATACAAGCTGTTTGGACAAATCTTTTGCCTGTTTAATTGCATTTTTTGATTCTGTTAAAATTGAATAATTTTCTTCTTCAGGATTTAAATTCAAAAGTACTAAAGATAAATTACCCATGATAACTGCCAGTAAATTATTAAAATCATGAGCAATACCGCCTGCAAAAGTACTTAAAGAATCAAATTTGTTGGCTTTCTGCAGTTCTTCTTCCATTTTTTGTTTTTCCGTAACATCCCTGAAAACCAGTACAAGACCATTGATATTATTATTTTTGTCATATATAATTGATGCACTGTCAATAATTATTCTTTCCAAACCGTCTTTTGAAATTAAAATTTTGTTAAATAAATCGGAATCATCATTTTTATTGATTAATGTTTCAAAATAATTATACTGCTCTCTGTCTTTATCTGTTAATGCGATTTTATATACCTTGTTTAAAGATATACCGGTTGCATCCGAGATATTCCAGCCTGTCAACTCCTCAGCAACATTGTTCATTAATAGTATTTTACCGTTCAAATCAGTTACGATCATACCGTCATTTATACTCTTTATAATTGCCGACAACCTCTCCTTTTCACTGAAAAGTTCATCTTCTGCTTTTTTCCTGTCAGTAATATCATATATCGAACCCTGAATATAAGCAGGTTTACCTGATTTATCACATATATTGGTTGCCAATTCATATATCCACTTTATTTCCCTGTCTTTTCTTATGATCCTATATTCTAAAGCAAATGAATAATCTGGTAAAAATTTAATATTGTCAAAATTCTCCTTAACCTTTAGAACATCTTCCGGATGAATAATACCGTTGATGCTGATCTTTTTAGTCATGAAATCTTCTTCCGAGTAGCCTGTAATTTGTTCAACGGCTCCATGCAAAAAAATCGGTACAAAATTCAAGTCTGTTCTATAAGCAATGCCTTGAAAATTTTGCACAAATGACCTGTATCTGTTTTCACTCTCCTCCCTTGCTGTCTGGGCTTCTTTTAATTTTCTTTGATTTTCAATATCTTCTATAACCCTGTTTATAACCGTGGGCAGAAGATCAAGAAAATTTATATCTTTTATCAAATAATCTTTTATCCCCATTTTCATCATTTCAACAGCAAGCTTTACATCGCTGTGTCCTGTAATAATTATCACATTATAATCTAAATTGTTTTCCTTAAACTTTTTAACCATTTCATAAGCATCAATATCCAGTAATTTATAATCAAGCAATAAAATCGAATTTGGATTCTCCTTAACCCATTCAACTGCTTTTAAACCTTTTTTTTCAATTTCAGAATTGAATCCATTCCTCTCAAGATCAATTTTGATTAATTTGCTTAATCCATCATCATCTTCGACAATCAATATTTTTATGTCATTCCTATTGATCATTTATTCTCCAAAATAAAAAATATTTATTTTATCTTAAAAACTCTTTTTTTTATATTTAAACAACTCATTCTTTTGATCTTCAATCTGCTTTTTTAAATTTAAATTCTCATATTCAAGATTTTTAACAATAGACAGCAATTCATTAACAGTTATCAAATTTTCATCAGCCAGCTCTTCATATCCTTCGATCCTATGGATCAAATCATCGGTTGCCTCTTCAATAATTGATTCCAAAGAATCATCATAATCATTGATATCAAGCAGAAAATACGGTAAATTTTTTGCATTGATAATCTTGTATGCCATTCTGACTATTGCCTGATAAGTTTGGTTGTTAGAATTCATGACTGCAACCGGCTTTCTTTCTATGATAGATTTATTAATTAATTTATCCCTGTATAGAAATCCCAGATATTCCATTTCTATGCTCAGATAATTTTTTGAAATTTTTCTTAGTTTTTCACCGGAAGCCAGATCCTTAGGTTCATGAGCCATATTAATAACGATTTTGGGACTGAAAGAATCCAATAAATTAACCGCCTCTGCGCCGATCTCAGGATCAGTATCAGCTATTTTATCCAGCAATTCCTGAACTTTCCATGCCGACTCTCCCCCTTTGATAAGATGCTTGTTAAATAAATCAGAAATCCCTTTATGTTTTTTTAGACTTAAGTAAAGCAGCCTGAAAATTGTATTTTTCAGGAAAGCATAAGAGTTTAAAATAGATGTTATTTCAGGCATAGCAGTGATAATTCCAAAAGAACTAATTATGAAAAAATCAACTATATTGGACGAAGATCCCGCACCAAGATCCATCACAACATAATCAGCATCCAAATCAGGCAACTGTTTCATCAACTTTTTTTTCTGAAAATTTGTTAAATTTGCAATGCCGACCATTTCAGCGTCACCTGGAATAAAAAACAAATTTTTATTGCCTGTTGTTAACAGATAATCAGACAGTACACTGTTCTTTTCATTGATGAAATTACCGATACCGTCCGGTGCAGTTTCATATCCCATGCAAGTATGTATATTTGCACCACCGAAATCCATATCAATTAATACTACTTTCTTGCCCTGTTCAGCAAGAGCATAACTTAAATTAATAGAAAGTATTGTTTTACCTACACCGCCCTTGCCGCTTGCTATTGGTATAATAACCGGTATTTTTTTATTAGATCTTTTTATATTTTTTTTCAAACTCATTTGGCTTCTCTTATTTTAAAATATTACAGACTATTATTAATATTACATAGTAAATGAAATTTTGTCCAATTAATTATATATTATAAAAATTTTATGAATTTTTAAAAAATTATATTCAATGTATATAATTATTTTATATTAGTTTAATATAAAATAATTATTGTTAACTATAATAAATAATATTTTTCTTTTTTTACCAACCTTATATAATTTTATATAAATTAATCAAAAGTGCTCATTTTATATTTAATTTTAAATTGTAATTGAAAATAAATTAAACTTGACAATAGTTTTTATATTTTTTATGATTTTATAAAGTATATTTAAGTTGATTATGAGGTATAAATGGGTATTAAATTAAAAGATAATAAAGATAATTATGAAGATATAGTAAAACATTATCAATCAATTACCGACTTGATCCATGCCGGCATTAATTTAATCGATAAAAACGGTATTATTATATATGTTAATGAAGCTTACTGTAAAATGCACAATTACACAAAGGAAGAACTGATAGGTAAATCAATAGATGTTGTACTACCCGGCAACAATCAAAAAGAACATTTGGAAAGATATAAAAAAATCATATACAAAGAAGTCAAACAGCATTTTACCGTTGAAGGTATAAATATAAGAAAAGACGGATCAAAATTTCCTGTTTTAATTTCATGGAATTACCTTATAAAAGACGGGGAATTGGACGGCATGGTAACTGTTATACAGGATTTGACTAAAATCAGAGAAGTAGAAAATGCATTAAAAGAAAGCGAAAAAAAATACAGATCTCTGGTTGAAACCATCAGTGATTTTCTATGGGAAATCGATGAATACGGCAACTATACTTATGTAAGCCCAAAATGCAAAGACATATTTAATTATGACATAAAAGATATGATGGGAAAAAAAATCTGGGACTTTATCAATGAAAATTATAATGATAAAATCGAGGAATTAAAACAGTATATTTATACAAAAAAACCTTTCTCTCATCTAGAATTGTTAAAAAAAGGTAAAAAAGAAAATAATCTTGTAATTGTTTCAAGTGGTATTCCAATTTATGATAAAGACAAATTCATCGGATTCAGAGGTATAGACAGAGACATCACCGCGCAAAAAAGAGTAGAAGAAATCAATAATGAAATTAACAGACTTAAGGATAAATTGGAAAAAAGGGAATATCTTGTATACATAATGGGTGACAGCCCTAAAATTAAAGAAGTGCATAAAGCTGTGGAAAAAGTTGCAAACACAAATTTTTCTGTAATAATTCATGGAGAAACAGGAACAGGTAAAGAAATTGTAGCAAATGCAATACATAATTTCAGCAGCAGAGAAAAAAAACCTATGATCAGTGTTGATTGCGGAGCTATACCCGAGTCTTTAATCGAAAGCGAATTATTCGGCTGTATTAAGGGCGCTTATACAGGCGCTGTCGAAACAAAGGACGGCGCATTTCAACTGGCAAACGGAGGAACATTATTTCTTGATGAAGTGACCAATCTTTCAATTGAAATGCAAAAAAAATTACTGAGGGTTTTACAGGAAAGAGAAGTTAAAAAATTAGGTTCTAATAAAACTGAAAAATTAGATATCAGAATTATTGCCGCTTCCAATGAAAACATAACCAAACTTGTTAATGAAGGAAAATTCAGGAAAGACCTTTATTTCAGATTGAATGAATTCTGTATCAGCCTGCCTCCATTAAGAGAAAGAAAGGAAGATATCCCATTATTAACACAAAGATTTAATCAGGAAATTTCATCACAGCTTCATATTAAATTAAAAACCATTACAAAGGATGCGATTAAATTATTATGCGATTATGACTGGCCAGGCAATGTCAGAGAATTAAAAAATACACTGAAAAAAGCCATTGTAATAAGCGAGACCGAGATTGGAATTGAACATTTTGATATAAGAAATTCAGATATAACCTATTTAAAATCTGAAGAAAGCAGTGAAGATTTCAATATAAATGATTTGAACAATCTTGATCTGAAAAAAATAGCCGGAGAATATTCCAATAAGATTGAAAAAGAGATTATTAAAAAAACTTTAATAAAATTTGAAGGGAATAAAAGTAAAACAGCAAAATTTTTAAATATTGACTATAAAACCTTATTGACTAAGATCTCAAGTTATGGATTATAATCCATATTAAAAAAAAATTATAGAATTCACACCATACAGATAAAAAATCAATGCCCATTGATTGCTAATTAAATCAGAATATATTCATTTTCAATTTTTTTTCCTTAAATTTCAAAAAAATACGCATAATTATAATATTTTTCAAAATAATTCACCGATTTGTATTATAAAATTTCATATTAAATCAATAAAATTTGTGGCATACTTATTGCTTTAGTTATTTATCTAAAATTTAAAATTTGTAAAGTGGAGTTAAATATGAAAGATAAAAAAGAATTTTATTTTATGCTTAAAATGATTAAATATGTAAAAAACACGATATTATTTATTATAGGAATCATTCTAATTCCTTTTGTTTTTTTCGATATTTTATTATATAATTTCTTTAAATCAATTAATTTAATAAAAAACAGAATAAAAAAAATTTACTACAATGAAAATTAAAATAGTAATAAAAGTTTAAATTTAAAGTATAATGGATTGACGGAAAACTTAAAATTTTATATAAAAATATTAATATGTCTTTGTTCTTATCAATTTTTTTATCATTTTGGTTAATAAATAATGAAAATTAAGAAAAAAAAATTCAGTTTAATTAAAAAAATTAATAAATTTAAGCAAGATATAATAAAAAAATTTTCAAAAATCGATAATAAGCATATAAAAAAATTTGGATTTTTATATGTATTCTTTCTATTTTTTTCCAATTTAATATCATCTATATTTAAATTTTTGGTTTATATACATATTTTATTAATAGTAATCTTTTTTATAATCTGTTTATACTTAAAATTTTTCAACCCCATTTCAACTTCTTTAATGATTTATAGAAATCTTGCTGATAAACAAAACAATCAAAGAGTTATTTTTATTCCAATCAGAAATATTTCAAAACTAACACAAAGGAAAATTGTACTTATTGAAGATTACAGATTTTATGAACATAAAGGTATTGACATTGAAGCAATAAAATACGCTTATAGCTTAAATAAAAAATTAGGCTATAAATATGCAGGTGGGAGTACAATAACTCAGCAGCTTGCAAGAAATTTATTTCTTATTCCTGATAAAAACTATATCAGAAAATATCTAGAAATTCTAATTTCTATAGAAATGGAATTAATTCTCGATAAAAAAAGAATTCTTGAACTTTATATAAATTACATAGAATTCGGAAATGGAATTTACGGAATCGGAAGAGCTTCTCAATATTATTATGAAAAATCTTTTTATAAACTTGATAATAATGAAATTAACAAACTCATTGCCATTATTCCAAGTCCAAGAAAATATACACCATGGAATTTCATCAATAATTATCAATTATTTAATAGATATTGGCGTTTATTAACATTTAGTTCATAAAAAAGTAAATAAAAATAACAAAATCTCAATTTTATTAATATAAATAAATTAATAAAAAGGAGATTTAAATGACTCACAATTTTCATTTCAAACTAGAGATTGATTCAATTGAAATACTTAAAAAAATAAAAATATTTAAACTAAAATCTCTATCAGGAATAATAAAATTCATAATTGAATACAGCTACAAATTTATTGAAAAAAGTCATTTTTTTGATAAAGAAGAAAATTCATCTTACAAAAAAATTAAAAACAATAAAAATGTTCATGTTTATCTAAAAAAAGAAGATTATAGAAGATTAAAACAAATACATCAGGATCTAAATTACTTCAGTATTGCACAAATATTAAGGAAGATAATAAATAAATTTTTATTCTATTATAAAAAATATGGATTAGAAAATCTTATTGAAAAAATAAATAAATTAAGTAAAAAAATTTCATTAAAATTAACAAAAAATATTTATAGAAATAAACAATTGTATCATCATAATTATTATTCAATCACATATGATAAAAAATTTTCTCCTATTTCATATAAATTGCTATTTATTACATAATTTAATTTCATTCTAATCATTTTCTTTATTAAAACATCAAATTAATTTAATAAATTATTTACATATAAATAAATTTATTATATAAAAATTTAATCTGTAATTTTATTTTATAAAGGAAAAATTTATGAATGGTATAATTAATATTTTAAAAAACAATAATCTTCTTGCAAAAGAACAAAATGATCTAAATAAATTAAAAAACAATAAAGAATTATATTATATTGAAAATGACACAAAAATTTATAAAAATTCTTTATATAAAAAAAATGATGTTTTATATTTTATTGCAAAGATAAAATATGATAAATCTTTATACCTTTTTTCAAAATCAAAAATAACAACTGAATTTAAAGAAAAAATTAATGTAACTGATTCCTTATATTATCAAAAAGTTTCCTTAATTCCTGAAAATGCAGTTATTCTTAAAAAGATATTTCCATTTACTGCTCCAATTTCATTAAGAGATAAAAAAACAACCATCGGATGCGGTGACCGCCTAGGGAAAGCTACCCCAGGACATATAAGAGCAGCAAAAAATTATAATATTTATCCAGTATTAGCCCAGCAGTCAATTAGAGAACTCAATTTTACTAAAAGAACTTATAATAATGTAACCGGGGATGTTGTGTTTTTGGTTTTTCAGGAAGGATTTGAAAGAGGATATGGCGCTGATGGAGATCATTTAAAAACTATTGCAGATATTGATATTGCACTAAAAGCAGGAATGCCAATGATCACTCTTGATCTGTCTGAAGTAATGAATGCAAAAGCAGCTGACTGGGAAGAAAGTCAAATACTGAAAGAATTTGATAAATTAGAAAAAAAAGCAAAGGATAGAATATTATCAAGTTATGCTGACAAAACATTCATAATTGGAAAAGAAAATATTAATATCACTGAATATGAAGCAAAAAAATGTGCCGTAATTTATAATGCAGCTCTTGACTTTGCAAAAGTTGTTGATGGTCATTTAAGAAAAAACAGAGAAGATAAATATGATCTTGAAATAAGCATAGATGAAACTACTACTCCTACTCTGCCTGAGCATCATCTTTATATAATAAAAGAGTTAAATTACAGAAATGTAACTGTTAATTCGCTTGCCCCAAGATTTATTGGAGAATTCCAAAAAGGGATTGATTATATAGGAAATAAAAAAGAATTTGAAAAACAATATATAATTCATTGCGATATCGCAAAAGCTAACGGAAATTATAAAGTATCAATTCATTCCGGAAGCGATAAGTTTACGGTTTTCCCAATCATTGGAAAACACACAAATTTAAGGCTTCACTTAAAAACTGCAGGTACAAGCTGGCTTGAATCTGTAAGATGCATATCCATGTGCGCTCCGGACTTCTACAGAAAATTACATAAGAAAGCATTTGAACATTTTAAAGAAGCTAGTAAATTTTATCATATTACAGCCGATCTTTCAAAAATTAAAGATATAGATAAAATAAAGGATAAAGATCTTCCAAAATTTCTCGAACAAAACGAATCAAGGCAGCTTTTACATATCACCTATGGTGGTATATTAAACGATCCGGAATTAAGGACAGATTTCTTTAATATTCTTTCAGACAATGAAGATCTCTATTATGAATTATTGTTCAAACATTTTACAAAACATATAGAAAAACTAGGAATCAAAAAAACAAAATAAGAGGATGGAAAAAAAATGTCAAAAAATTTTATTAATAAAAACTTTTTGTTAAAAAATCAGATAAGTAAAAAACTTTATCATAATTATGCAAAAAAAATGCCTATCTTTGATTATCATTGCCATTTACCGCCTAAGCAGATAGCAGATGATATTAATTTTGAAAATCTTACTCAAATCTGGCTTTATGGTGATCATTACAAATGGAGAGCTATGAGAAGTAACGGAGTTGATGAAAAATTCTGTACCGGTGATGCATCAGATTATGATAAATTCATGGCATGGGCAAAAACCGTTCCTCATACAATTAAAAATCCGCTTTATCATTGGACTCATTTGGAATTGGCAAGATATTTCGGAATAAATGTTATATTAAATGAAGAAACAGCAAAAAATGTATATGATTCTTGTAGTGAAATGCTTAAAACAAAGGATTTTTCTGTTAGAAATTTAATGCAGAAAATGAATGTAAAAATAGTATGTACAACAGATGATCCGATTGATACTCTAGAGCATCACTTAAAAATCAAAAAGGATGGATTTGAAATAAAAGTTTTACCGGCTTTTAGACCGGATAAAGGAATGGCGGTTGAATCAACCGAAGCATTCAATGACTGGGTTGATAAACTTGAAAAAATTTCTGAGGTTGAAATAAAAAATTATGACACCTATATTTCTGCTATAAAAAGAAGACATGATTTCTTTCATGATGCCGGATGCAGAATTTCTGATCATGGTATTGAAACAGCTTATGCCGAGGACTATTCAGAAAAAGAAATTAAAGATATATTTAACAAAATCAGAAGCAAAAAAAATCTTGATTATACAGAAGTATTAAAATTCAAATCGGCAATGATGATCGAATTCGCTTTAATGGACCATTCCAGAGGTTGGGCGCAGCAGCTGCACTTTGGCGCTCTAAGAAATAATAATACAAGACTATTTAAGAAATTAGGTCCGGATACTGGTTTTGATTCAATAGGTGATTTCGATATAGCTAAACCCTTGGCAAAATTCTTGAACAGGCTGGACATTGAAAACAAACTTCCTAAAACCATTTTATATAATTTAAATCCTAGGGATAACGAGTTAATGGCAACCATGATCGGTAATTTTCAAGACGGCAGTATCCCGGGTAAAATGCAATATGGCTCAGGGTGGTGGTTTCTTGATCAAATGGACGGTATGGAAAAACAGATGACTGCTTTATCAAATTTAGGTTTATTGAGCAGATTTGTCGGAATGTTGACTGATTCAAGAAGTTTCTTATCATATACCAGACATGAATATTTCAGAAGGATATTATGCAATATGATCGGAAATGATGTGAAAAATGGTGAAATACCAAATGATTTAAAATTATTATCAGATATGATAGAAAATATATGTTATAATAATGCAATTAATTATTTTAATATAAATTAATTTTAAACAGAAAAATATTCGACTATTTTTATCAATGTTTATTGATTATTTAAAAATTGGAGTTCTTATGAGAGTTGGCATTATTTATTATGCTGATAAAAATTCAAAATTTATTGATTTGATAAAAAGTATTGAAAAAGCAATAACAGAAAGAGGTTTTCAAACACAAATTATAAATGTAAAAGAATCAAAATCCAGTATATCAATGTTTAATTTCATAATAATTGGCTGTAATAATATATCAATGTTTGGCGGTAAAATTCCCGATCAATTAAAAAACACGATTAAAAAATCTTCTGGTATAAGCGGAAAACATTGTTTTGCTTTTGTGGATAAAAAGTTCGGTTCTTTTAAAACATTATCAAATCTTATGAAAATTTTAGAACATGAGGGTGTGATAATATTTTCTTCTGAAGTACTTATGACAAAAGATCATGCATATAGAACAGCAAAAGAAATAATAATTGAATAATATTTAAATATAATATATTTTTTATAATATGAATTATTTAAAATATATCTTTATCAAATTATATAATTAAAATAAAAAATTTTATATGTAAAAATATAGTTGATTATATATAATTTTTGATAATGTTTAAAAATAAACTTTAAATATATTTTACTTGACTATAAAAAAGTTATATTGATATAATACTATCTTTAAAAAAGAAAGAAAAAAAGATGAAATATTCATTTGCTGATATTACAAAATCAACAGTTATATCTGTTTCAATTTTAAGTTATTCAAAATATTTCTGGGTTTTTATATCCTGTTTTATTATAAATTTTATTAATTTATCATTAATAAATTTAATTATATATTTTTTTATAAAGACCAATTATATTAATTATTTTATCAGCACTAAAATTTATTCTTTATTGTTTTTTAATATTTTTATTTTTATCTCTAGTACAATTATTCAATTCTCTTATGTTATAGAAGCAAAAATCCAAAGAAAATTAAAATTATTTTATTACAAAGAAGAACTTCAAATATACAGAAATTTGTTTTCTAATGTAATTATTGCTTTTTTTGTTTTGTTATATTTTATAATCATATCAATTATGACTGTTGATATATATAAAGATTTATTTAGTACTAAAAATACATTTTATAATTTTTCTGCTATGTATTTTTTCATTCTGTCTCCGATATATTTTATATTAATTTTTTATTTTTATAAATTTCTAACCAAATATTTTCTAACATATTTACTCAACAAATTTGAAAATTATATTTATTCTAATAATCAGCTGATAAATTTTCAAATAAACAATTCCAGATCTAACAACAGAGATTTATCAATCGGCATACTTCAAGCTGCCAACATTGAAGAGATAAAAAATGATTTTAAATTTATCACCAATAAAACAATAATAAAAACAATTAAGGATATGATTAACAAACAGTTAGGTTATAACGCATTAGCAATAACTTTAAATGAAAAAAAAATCATAATTGGTTTATTAGAAAAAATTAATTATGAAACAATGAAAGAATTATTAAATCAAAAAATTTTAACAGGATTTAAAAAACAGGTTAATATAAAAAACAAATTAGTAAAATTAAATATTTTTAGTGAAATTATAGATATCAGAGATGATAAAAACATAAAAGACGCTTTTGATATTATAAGTATATATGAATAATTTTATAATATTTAAAAAATGTGGATGGCTATTAATATGAATCTATGGCTGATAATTTTCCCTATTCTTGCTATAACAACTCTTTACACTATTTTATTGAATATCAGATTAAAAAAACAATTAAACAATATTATAGTGTTTCTACTTTTAATTGCCTTTATTCCACTCGAATATTATATCAGAAATAAATTCTCTATATTTTATTTTTACACTAAAACTCTATTATTTTTGGCAATATTTGTAATGATAGTAAATATTTACCAACATTTATCTGCAAAAAGAATTTTTTTTGATATTTTTGCATGGTTGTTTTTTATAATCTCATCTTTATTATTAATTTATCTATACAGTAATAATTTTATCAGCAGACAATTACTGATGACTTTAAACTTCTCCTGGTTATTTGCCGTATCAGCTTATACAATAATGTTCCTCACCACATTTTTTAATCAAAAATTATTCAAGATAAGTTTAAAATATAAATTTTTATTTGCTTCCTGTTTATATATTTTAATTATTTTATTTCTTGAGAATATTTTATTAGAGTCCTTAAATATCACATTATATTCATATGATTATTTTAAAAAAATTTATAATTTATTACTATTTATTCTAATAAATATAAATTATATTATATTCGGAATTCTAATATTATTATATTTGTTTAATGAAGAATACAGTAAAGTAAAAGATGTAATAGAAAAACAAAAAAACAGAGAAAAAGATTCGGACTTTTTAACAATTATCCAGGATCTTACCATTAAAAGCAATGACCTGAATTTAACAATTGACAATATTATTAATATTTCTAATTTCCTTATTAAACCGGATGGAGCTGCATTTTATTTATATGATAAAAATGAAAATATGCTCGCTGCAAAATCTGTTTTCGGGCATGTTATACCGCCGTTTTTCACAAATGACAAAATTTTATCTGATTACGAAAAACTTCATGAAACTATAAAAAACACAAAAATCATGTTAAACAACATTGTATTTGCCAATGTACTTCAAGATAAAAAAATTTTTTTTATAACCACAGACCATTATGATAAAAACCGTCAATATTTAAGACCTCTAAGGGATTATGCTTTAAGATTCGGATCTCTCCTTATTGGTTCTTTTAAAGTAGGAGAAGATCTTGGCGGCATACTTTATCTAAATAACAGATTGAGTGATTTTAATGAACTTGATAAAAAAATTTTTGAATCTTTGTGCAGCGTAACAGGAGTCTTGATCTCTAACATATATTCAAAAGAACTTTCCAAAGAAAAAGACAGACTGAAGAATGAAATGAATATTGCAGAACAGATACAGACAAGTATTTTACCAAAAAAATATGATGTACCTGGATATAAAATTTGCCCATATATGAAACCTGCCGATGAAGTAGGAGGAGATTACTATGATATTATAAACACAAGCTCCGGTAAATTTTGGGTAAACATCGGTGATGTAACAGGACATGGATTAACGGCAGGGTTAATAATGTTAATGCTCCAGACTTCGGCTTCTACAAATATAAAAATTAATCCAAATATTAAACCATCTGACTTAATGATTAATAGCAATAAAACCATATTTGACAATATAAAAAATAGACTCTTGCTTGATCAATATATAACTGCATGTTTTTTCAGCGGCAATAAAAATGGTGAATTTGAATATGCAGGCGCTCATGAAGATATTATCATATATAGGAAAAAGACTAAAAAAATTGAAAGAATTCCAACAATAGGAATATGGTTAGGATTAACTGAAGATATTTCCAAAATAATAAAGACAAATAAATTTAAATTGGAAAAAGATGATCTATTGTTTATCTTTACTGACGGAGTTATAGAAATAATGAATGAAAAAAATGAACAATATGATATTTATAGATTAGAACAGTTCCTAGTAAAAATGGGCGATAAAGAGCCCGAAGACATCAGAGATTCATTAAACATTGAGCTTAATAATTTTAAATATGAACAAAAAGACGATATTACTTTTATTATTATAAAAAAATTATAAAAACTTACTCAAATTTCGCCGCTGAAGTATTTTTATTTTCACCAGCTAATAGATTCTTTTCATAAATAAATTGTTCATAAACCTGCAATACTGCACCGCCTATTAAAACAGCAATGGATAAAAGCTCTTCAAATAATCTGTCAAATCTAATTAAATTAATTGACATAATTCCAAATCTGAACAACAAATATCCATAATAAGCTGTAATTACAATAAACATTATTTTTTCTATCTTTATTGAAAGAAATCCACCTATCACCGCAGAAACAACAGCTATAACAAATGTTATTGATGTATTAACATTAATAATAGTGCTTATAAAAAGACCCATACTAAAACCAAGCATAACTCCAATAATAATGATACTTGCTTTATATAAAAAATTGACAAATAGTGAAGTTACTATTCCTAAGACTAAAGCAAGTAATATTGCAAGCATTGCTGACTTGGGATCAATTATATTCCCTAAATAAAAACCTATTAATGCTCCTATTAAAAAACCAAGAAGAAGCAAAGCAATTTTTTTTAACCTATAACCCCAGAACGCTAATAAAATTCCAGACATAATAAGTATCAATCCTGTAATAAATCCTGTGGATTTACCATAAGAATAAATAATATCATTTAATTTATTCAGAATGTCATAAACAGGAGAATGAATCTTATAAAAAAAATCTTTAATATTTTGAATGGATAATTCACCAGCCATACTATGTTTTATAAAAAAAATAAATTATTTGCAATATGTTTTTATAATACAAAATAATTTTAAAATCAAATAATATTGATTTTTTAAATAAATTATAATAAATTGTTTTCTGGTATATTTATATGCACGATAAAAAAGAAATAAAAAGCAAGCTGCTGGAAATTGAACAAGAATTTTATTCTTTAAAGGAAAAAATAAATAAATTTCATAAATTTTATATCATTTTGTATTTTACACCACCAGTACTGGCCTTAGTTATCATTAATAATTATTTTCAAAAATATTTTAAGCTTTCTGTTAAAATAATATTATTTTCAATAATTATCCTGGGATTACTGATTCATTTTTATCTGAGACATAAATATTATAAAAGCAAGAATAAATATAAAAAATTTATCATGGAAAAAATGAATTTAATAAAAATTAATTTCGATAATGAAATTGATTTTAAAGATAAATTAATAAAATCCATTAAAGAAATATTTGATGAGAGAGGAATCGATTTCAACAATATAGAAATTAATAATTCTACTTTTTTTAATCTTGTTTTTATTTACCTGGGATTAGAAAGTGAATAAACATAAATTTTAAGGGACATTTTTTAATGAATATAGCACTTTTTACTGATTGTTATCTGCCAATAAAAAACGGTGTTGTTACATCTGTAATGCAGCTTAAGGAGGGGCTTGAATCAAAAGGTCATAATGTTATTGTTATTGCACCGGAGGTGCCTAATTATATTGATAAGGATAAAAATATTTACAGACTTCCATCTGTAAAATTGGGCCTGGGCACAGAACAGAGATTTGCTTTTTACCATCAGGGCCCCATTAATAGATTTTTAAAAAAGAAAAATATTGATATAGTTCATTCTCATACCGAATTTTCCATCGGACAATGCGGCAAAAAAGCTGCTAAGAAATTAAAAATTCCTATTATTCATACTACACATACAATGTGGGAGGATTATACACATTATATTTTTAACGGCAAACTCTTAACAAAAAGCATGTCCAGAAAAATATTAATAAATTTATTAAAAAATATAAATTGCATAATTGCTCCTTCTATTAAAGCAAAAAAATATTATCAACAACTGCTGCCAAACACACCTATTCAGATAATTCACAACGGCATAGACCAACAGAACTTTATTCCAACTCCGGTTAAAAAAAGCGAAATTAATCAATTAAGAAAAGAATTTGATTTGAAAAAAAATGATAAAATTCTGATATTTGTCGGAAGAATCGGGAAAGAAAAAAGAGTAAATGAACTTTTCGATGCAGTTGTTCCTGTAATTAAAAAAACACAAAACACCAAAATGATATTTGTCGGAGAAGGTCCTATTTTAAAAGATTTGATCAAAAAGAAAACAGAACTACATTTAAATAAAGATATTATATTCACAGGATTTGTCAATTGGGAACTGATTTACAGACTTTACTATATATCAAATATTTTTATAACCACTTCATTAAGCGAAGTACATCCTATGACAATGATAGAAGCCTGCATCTGTAAATTACCAATTATTGCAAGAAGAGATGACAGCTATCTTGACCTTGTTCAAAACGGCAAGAATGGATATCTAGTTGACAGCGATTCAGAACTTACAGATCGGATCATTGAACTATTAAATAACTGTAAAAAACTTGAAGAGTTTTCTGAAAACAGTTATTATATTTCACAAAGTTTTAAGGCTGAATCTCATGTAAATAAAGTTGAAAATTTATATAAAAAGGTTATAAACTTATATCCTGACAAATTGAACTTATTGCTGGATAATGTATTTATCAGTTAATCAACATGATAAGATTGAATGAAAAAAAAATAATTGAGGATATGATTGTCTTTTATTGTAAAAAAAATCACCTGTCTGATGAGGATTATCTTTGCATTAATTGTAAAAATCTACTCGAATACAGCATAAATAAACTAAAAAAATGTAAATACGTAAACAAACCGGTTTGTTCAAATTGTACTGTTCATTGTTATCAAAAAAATTATAGAAATGAAATAATAAAAGTCATGAAATTTTCAGGTTTCAATTATTTGATAAAACATCCTTATATAGGAATAAAATTTATTTTAAAAAAAATCTTTAAAATTTAAATTTAATATAGACAGGGATAAAAATGATTATAGTATCAAAAGACAGCAGCGGGGATTTTGACTCTATACAAAAAGCAATTGACTCAATAAGCGACAAAAAAAATAATAATATTGAAATATTTATTAAAAACGGTACATATTATGAAAAAATTTTTATAGATAAACCTTTTATTAAATTAATTGGCGAAGATAAAGATAAAACAATTATAACTTATAATGACAACGCCTTTAAAACTTTTCCTGACGGAAGTAAATATTTAACATTTAATTCTTATTCATTTTTTATTGGCAGGAATAACTTTATTGCTGAAAATCTTACATTTGAGAACAGTTCGGGCAATATGGTTGAGGTTGGTCAGGCTATAGCTGTCTATTCAGATGGGGATAAAATATCATTTAAAAACTGTAATTTTTTAGGAAATCAGGATACATTATTTGTTGGGCCTCTGCCACCTTACCCTATAATACCCGGATCATTTTCAGGACCAAGAGAAAATCATACAAGAATAAATACATTCCAGTATTTTGAAAATTGTTTTATTAAAGGAGACATCGATTTTATTTTCGGTTCAGCTACCGCGGTTTTTAACAGATGCGAAATTTTTTCAATTAATAAAGGAAAAATGTATGACGGTTTTATTACTGCTGCATCAACTCCGAAAAATAAAGAGTTTGGTTTTGTTTTTTTAGATTGCAGATTAATAAGCGACTCTGATCATCCATCAGTGTATCTCGGCAGACCATGGAGACAATATGCAAAAACTGTTTATATCAATTGCTTTATGGGAGCGCATATCAAACCAGAAGGCTGGGACAACTGGCAAAGACCTGAAAATGAAAAAAGCGTTTTTTTTGGCGAATATAACAGCTCTGGTCCCGGAGGAAAAATGGCTAATAGAGTAAAATGGGCAAAAATTTTAACAGATAAAGAAGCAAAAAAATATAACATTAATAACATTTTTAAAGAATTTAATATTAAAAAACAGTAAATATTATAAAAATTGACTCAATTAATTGCAAATTAAGCTGCTATGCAGTATAATTTATTTATATTGCCATTTTGGAGAACAAATGAAATCAAGAATCACTAAAAATCATTTTATCTTAACCTCATTAATAGTATTAATTTTCATTTTAAACTGTCCTATTATTACTAATGAAAAAGATGATGACAAGGAAAAAGTAATAAGAACTGCTGTTACATTAACTTATTCTGGAACCAATGATGAAATTTT
>JAFGQB010000158.1 GCA_016935915.1 Spirochaetota bacterium | reverse complement strand
GTTGATAAAAAAATTTCTTTAAAAGAAAAAAATCAGGTTGAAAAAGTAATAAATGATCTTAAAATCCCTTTATTAAAAAGCAAAAAAATTTCACAAATTATTCAGAATATTTTAATTAAGGACAAGAGTTTTTTCAAAAAGATTAATTTAAGTAAAATCGAATTTATAAATATGGTTCAAAAAGCATTTTCGCAAAAAGGTTTAAATAATCAGTTTAAGTTTAAATATAAGACAAATCTTTATGATTTGATAGAAAATAAAAACATCAGCTTAAGCATTAATTCAAAGGGTGCAGATGATTTTATATTAAAATCAAAAGATTTTAACTCATTTGAAAGTTTAAATATTTTATTTAAGGATAATAAAGTATTTAAAAAAACCGATAAAAGTTTTTTTTCGGATTTATTAAAGAAAATCGATCTAATGCCAGAGACAAAGCGTATGGTTTTTATTAAAAAAATTAGAACTGCTTTTGATAATTTTAGTTCTATGGGGGAAATGCCGGACATTAAACCTTTAGAACTGAATGAAGCAGTTTATAATATAATTTTAAAGAAAAATATCGGTTTATATAAAAAAAAAGAATTGACTTTTGAGAAAAATGTAAAGGATTTATTAATGGATTTTTCCGGAGAAGCAACTCATTTTTCTAATAACACGGGAAAAATGGGAAAAAGTGATATTTTTTTTCATATGACTGATATAAGTAATTTAGAAAAGTCAAGAGTTTTCCGAAGATTAAAGCCTCAAAAAAGGAAAATGATCATTAAATATATTAAAAAAAACGAAATATCTTCGGATAAAAGAGATAATATCAATTATATGCTGATGAAAATTTTAAACGAACATCATGATAATGATAATTTGACCGTAAAAATTGAAAAGTTAAAAAAATACATT
Organism: Spirochaetota bacterium; assembly: GCA_016935915.1. Taxonomy (GTDB): domain Bacteria; phylum Spirochaetota; class GWE2-31-10; order GWE2-31-10; family JAFGQB01; genus JAFGQB01. Next base: position 6,308 of record JAFGQB010000158.1, on the reverse strand, counting down.
TTGAAAAATAATAAAAGAATAATTCCGGATAATCAAAATCAATATAATATAATCAAAATACCCTGCTGTTATTCTAATGAGTATGAAGTTAAAAAGAATGATAAACTTTTAAATAGTGAAAAATTATTATTAATTGAATCGGATTTAAATGATCTTTATCAATTCAACTATAAAGATAAAAGTAATGATTTTTTTATTAATAAGTTAAATAAAACATTTAATTATGATAATAATCAAAAAAAGGTTATTAAAAAAATATACTTAAATGAAAATGATGATATTAATTATTCGTTCAAAAATAATAATTTGCGTGTTAAAAATGAATCAATCACTGACATGAATATTGATTATGATAGTTTAATTGATTATAATATAAAAAAAAGCAATATGGATTTTGTTAGTTACAATGAAAATATAAAAAACAATCTTAAACATTTCGATACAGCACAGATTAATTATTATGAAGATAAAAAAAAGATTTCAATTGAAAATGATAAAATTGAAACAAATTTAGATCGCAATTTAATGTTAAATGATCCGAATGAGATTGATATGACTGTTGAAGATATTTTAACTATAATAAAAAGAGAATTGTCAGATGAATTATAATGATCTTAATAAATCATTTTATAATGATTTTGTAATATACAAAAAAAAAGTTTCAGTAAAAATAGGCAATAAAAAGATATTTATGACTGAAGATTGTTATTTAATGTTTTTAAAAAAAATTAAAGAAAAATTACAAAATTGGCTGTACAACTGCGAGTTTGTCAATGATAAGGAAAAATACAGTAAATTAATGGATAGTTTAATAAAATGGATTAAAAATTAAATTTTTAAATACTATTAAATAATTATTAAAAATTATATGAAGCAATATTAAATTAATATATAATTATTTGATTTGTATTGAAAAGCGCATAGCTTTTTTAAATTTTCAAGAATTTTTTATTAAGTTTTTGCCAATGTATAATTTTTAAAAATATATTTTTTTATTTGTGAAAATATAAAACCTGTGGAAACCTTTTAAGGAGGCAAAATGATAAGTTTTAAAGAAATTTTAGTTATTTTATTGATAGTTGTAATACTTTTCGGAGCATCTCAGATACCTAAAATTGCCCGTTCATTAGGCGAGGGGATAAAGGAATTCAAAAAAGGTATCAAGGAAGCAAAAGATCATGATAAGGACCATGAAAAAGAAGAAAATAATAAAAGTTGAAATTTAACAATATGTTGAAAAACCAGATGAATTATTGGGATCATTTGCTTGAACTCAGAAAGAGAATTATATATATTTTACTTTTTTTTGTTGTTGCCGCTGTTTTATGCTATTTTATTTTTAACTTTTTTATAAATATTATAATTAAAGTTCTGGGAGAAGAATTATACGCAAGTCATATTACTGAAGGTTTCAGTACCAGGTTAATGATTAGTATATGGCTGGGTGTTTTTTTTGCTTTTCCTTTTACGGTTTTTCAGGTTACAATATTTATTTTTCCCGCTTTAAAGTTTAAAGAAAAACTGTTTTATTTGATTGGGCTGATAAGTTCATTGATTTTATTTATTACAGGTGTTTTTTTTGCCTTTAAGCATGTTTTGCCTATTTCCGTTAGTTTTTTGAAATCATCCGCTTTTTTCCCGGAAAATATCAAACGAATAATTAATTATAACGGTTTTATAATGTTTTTTTTCCAATTTTTAATAGCATTTGGGATATGCTTTCAATTCCCGGTAATATTTATAATGCTTATGAAATTCGGAGTCTTAAAACTTAATTTTGTAATAAAAAATTTTAAATATTTCATTGTCATAATATTTGTAATTTCAGCGGTTTTAACGCCTCCGGATGTTATATCGCAAATACTAATGGCAGTTCCGCTTGTTTTTTTATATTTATTAACAATAGTAATTGCAGTTATTTTCAGGCTGGGTAAATAATATGTTCGGTATAGGTTTTGGAGAAATCATTGTTATATTTCTCATTGTTTTTTTGATCGCGCCAAAGGAAATGCCTAAAATGATAAAAAAAACAGCTCTTTTTTTTCATGAATTAGGCAAGATCAAGGAAAAGATCATTAATTTAAATGAAGAAGTTAAAGATATCATCAATGAGGAGATCAATGAAATTAAGAATCGGTCAGATAAAGACAATTTAGAAGGTAATAAAGAAAAATCAGATGGAGAATAAAATCATTCATTCAGAAAGAATAATTTTGGTTTTGTGATAAGAATTGTTCCCGGCATTCTGTCAATCTCGCTGAAGTGAACCGGCATTACTGCAATTGTCAAGACTCCCTCGGATTTATAAATGTTATTTTCAATTGAAATTTTTTGCCAGCTCGAACCGATTGCCTGGGATTTATAGCTTGGACCTAAAATGATAGTTGCATAATCGGCATCATTGTCAGGCACAGAAGTATCTTTTTGAACATAACATTCAAATCTGTATTTCCCTTCAAAAAAATCTTCCCCTGTTCCGTCATTAAAATGATCCGGAGTATCCTGAATATATAAATTTTTACTGACAGTGTGGGGGCTCTTGATAAAGAGAGCGGCATTGTCAACATATATTTCAAAGCTTTCGGAATCTATTGTATTATTTGAAAATCCGAATCTTACCTGATAATTGGTTCCGGGCGACATGGTTGTAACATCAAATCTGGCTTTGTATATCCCGCCTGCCTGAGGAGGATCCAATGAGAGTTTTAATTCATCAACACCGGGTTGACCGAAGCTGAGCTGAATATCTCCACCGCTTAAATGTCTGTAATCAAATTTAAAAACATAGTCTGATTGATCAGGAGGGCCTGCCTCGGATGTAAAATTATGATAAAAATATTGAGCTACACTTGATCTGTTTATTTCAAGATAGAGATATTTACTGCCGTACATTTCAGTACCGCTCTGTTCAACATAAGCATTTTCAGGGGGATTTGCCGCCTCCTGCCATGTTCCAAAGTCTGAAATGCCGGTAGAGTTTTCAAAAGTCGTGTACGAAACCAAATTTTGCAATGATATGGAATAAACCAATGTTTCACCCGGAGGCGCTGCAGTAAGATTAGATGCAGTTGCAATACCTATGGCATTTGTCCAGTCTAATAAAAAATCCAGTCTGCTTATTAAATCTTTACCCTCTAAAGAACTGTCTATAAAAGGATCATTGTATTCACAACTGAACAGAACAATCAATAATATTATCAAATATTTTAATTTCAAATTAAAATATCCTCCGTATATCAAAATTTTAACACAAAATTATTATTAATACTATTTCTTAAAATAATTAATTTATAACCAGAACTTTTCTGATCTGATTAAATATGCCTGGTGCCCTGATTCTGATAAAATAGACACCCCTGGCAACTATTTTGCCGTTCTCATTTTTACCGTTCCATGAAATAGTATGCATCCCGGCAGTTTCACTTCCGCTCTTTAATACCTTGACCGCATCGCTGTTCAGATCATAAACAACTATGCTTACAGGTCCTGATTTATCCATTGTATACATTAATTTTGTACATCCATTACTATGAGGATTTATTACATTATTCAAAATAGTAACACTATTATTTTGAAATTTTATTTTTTTTATGTTAACCATATATGTTTCAGCATATCTTGGAGAAAGTTTAGTTGCTCTGTATGAATAGAGTCTTCCGATTTTAAATACGATTGATAATATTCTGCTGTTTTTAAGTTTGTTTCCTGAGTTCGGTATTTTGAATTCCCAGATATTTCCTCCGATGTTTACACCATAGACTACTAATGCATCGGTGTTATTGGTCGGCAGCCAGAACTTGGCATTTTTTTTAGTACTGAAAGAGTCATAATAAAGGGAAGGTATTAAATCCGAATAAGTTGGTACATTTAAACTCGCTCTCACTGTTATACCTTCCGGGGTTATATTCTGGCTGCAGTCAAATTTCTCAATCCTCCAGCTTCCCCCTTTATGGATAGAATCTTCCATAATAACGTTTTGAAAAAAATTGATGCCTATTTTAGAAACAGGATATATCTGACTGCTGTTCATATAATTACCCAGAGGGTCCATAACTTCATTGTTTCTTGCATTAATTGTGTCATTTACTATATAATCTTCAGTCAGGTTTTCGGTCAATGTAAAAATATAATTTCTTCTTGTGGCATCAATGGCTGTTATGCCTGTTCCCGGGACAATATCAACAGTTCCTGAACTGGATGTATAATTAAAGTCACCTGGTACGATCAAATTTCCCGGTACATCTGTTTTTACACTGTCATTGAATTCTACAAACATCTGGTTGGAACCTGCCATTGCTCTTGTTTCTATAATAAACGGAGGTGCACTCTCAAGACTTATTCTTTCAGTTAATATATTTCTTAATCTATTGCCTCTTAAGTCCGTTAAATAAACTCCTCCTGCACCGCCGGAATAAGTCCATGCAACTCTTGAGTTTATTCCCCATGATGAATTTGGTGTAAATGTTAGTGAAAATCCCTGATCATTTATATTTGCATCTATTTGAGGTACTCCGTTATAATCATTTATGAAATCTCCGGCTCTTTCCACTCTTGTATCAAACTGAACATCGGAAGGCTGTAATGCATCATCATAAAATCTTATCTGAAACAAACCGGCAGGTATGGCTCCTGCAGGGATGTCTCTGATTGCTTCTGACATGGCAAATTCCAGTCTGTTGATATATGGCGTTCCGCTTGTTATGCCGCAGCTCAGATCAGAACCTGCACCGGTCGGATCGCCGATATATCCTGCAGTTCCCGGAATATATCTGAAAAGCGGAGATTGAACATCCCATTCTTTAGAAAAAGTTATGGGGATATTGCTTGATAATGCAACCAGAGTTAATGATGAGGCTGATTGATCAGTTATGTTAGGATTTGCAGCGGTAATAAAATTATCGCCTGATATCATTGTAGGAACAGTCGGTACTGCATTATTTAAAATTTGACCCGGATATTCGGCATTGCCTGTATCATACCATCCTGCAACATGAATGAATAAATTTTCACTGTCCTGCCTCTGCATAAAATTGCAGTCTGTTGTAACTTGAATGTTACAGTTTTGTATAGTGCCCAGTCCTGCAACAACTACATTGGGACCTGATATGGTAAAATTACCCATGGCGGCAGTACTTCTTCGTGCAGGACCGAAAGTATATGCCCCTTGAGGATCAATGTTATTAACAGGATTAAAATTTACCGGTTCAGAAAATTGAAACCTGATTGTATTGTGATAGGTTCTGTCAGAGGGTAATCTTGAATTACCCGGATGCATGTCGAAATTCCATGGACCTGCTCCGGGATCCTGTACTGTATTATCATCTGCATAGTATGGAGACGGGTCAAATCCGATTGCAGGGTCATCAATACCAAACTCAACAGTCACAATTACTGGCGGTGAATTATCATTAGTTGTTTCGGTTTCATTATCAGGCATTTCTATTCTGCCGTTTACCGCAATTATTTTAGTTGTTACTGCATTGTCATATACTGGATTTGGAGTCGCATCTGTATCAGGACTGCCGGACTCTGTTAATATTAGAGTCAGATTATTAACCGGAGAAGCAATCGGAGTGTTATAGTCTGCATTTGATAGTGTGTAAATTCCTGCTGTTATACAGTTTAATCCATCAGCGGCGCCTAAGGGATCATAAACCTGTACATTCTGATCAAAAGGGGTCTGCAGCCGGTCTATTTGTCCGTCAATGTCTGTATCAGCAGTAAGGCAGGGGACATCGAAAAGCGGAGCTGAATAGCCTAAAGTCAGCCAGTTAGTAGTTTCAATTACCGGATATCCGGTATCAAAGATTTGATTTCCAAATAAATCATAAAGATTTAAATCAGGTGAAAAAGTACCGTTTAACACAGATGTCGGAGCTGCTGATATTCTACCGGCCTGACTGACATTTCCTCCAAATCTTATATATACATAAGACGGATTTGTTGAATGATTGCCCAAAACAGTATTGCCTCCGGCATTTGCCTTAAAGTTCGCATCATTTGTGAATGTTCCGTATCCTTCGATCGAATTCGCATTTATATAATCGCCTCCCTGACCCCCGTCTGATAAATCAGGATCGCTGTCGGATTGCTGCCATCCTGTGTTGGTAACACTTGGTAAATCCATTCTTTCGGTAAATCTTATCATAAGAGTCAAAAAATAGTTGGTAGCGTCATTGGTTAATTGACGTTCGACGTTTATGATTTTAGGTGATGCATCATCTGTTAAAGTTGTATTTATGCTTATAAGGTAATTTGGTGTTGCGGCAGTGTCCCTTAAAGTACCTGATGTATAGTCGATCCTTGGC
>JAFGQB010000157.1 GCA_016935915.1 Spirochaetota bacterium | reverse complement strand
GTTCTTTGTCAGATGCATCTATATTCATTTCTTTTAAATTTATATTTTTTATATTTAGATCCTGAAGCAGTAATTTTTTTTCTTTTCCTGTTTCCATTTTTTTATTGATAATTATTGCCCTGTATAATGATGGACTTAAAATTGTTCTCAATGTATCATAAATCGGTATATTCAACGGTCCCATTTCAAAAAGCGCAAATCCGAGATATAAATCTTTATAATAAATCAGTTCGAATATCATAGAATATCTTTTATTGCTTGGTAAAATTTCCGAAGGAACTATTTGATAATTAGGTATAAAGTTGCCATCATCTTTAAGCTCAGTTTCTCCGTCTTTGCTGTATGCAAGCATCAGATAACTTTTCCCTATGTCGCCTTTTGGCTCATCATGTATTGCTAGATAAATGCCTGGTATTTCAAGTTCATTTAGATGTATTTTTATAAGGCTGGTTATTTTTTTAATATCTTCAACGGTACTGAAATCAGCGGCTATTCTTACCAAAGCTCCGGTTTTATATACATCACCTTTTTTTGAAAAATTAAGGTAGCTGTATGCTACGTCGATCATTACTCTTGTTTGATGGAAAATATTCTCGACTCTGGGAAGTATGTTATTGTTACCGATATAAAAAGGAAGCAAAAGATTTCTTATTTCTGAAATCACATTCTGCCATATTATAAGTTTTTCTTCAGTTACATTTTTATAGTCAAAAAAATATTTTTTTATTGCATGAAGGAATCTGTAAGTTGAACCGCTTATTATATCGCTTGTAAAACTGTCAATTAATTCAATTGCGTGATTGTTGTTGAATTTATTATCATATTTCATGATAATATCAGCCAGACTGTTAACAATATTGTCATAATGTTCTTTTATCAGTAAGTCAAAGGATTTATTGTTTGTATTAATCAATTGTTCCTTTATTTCTGCTTTGGCAATCAGTTCTTCAAAACAGCCGCATGATTGTCTAATAATAAGCTGGCATGGGATTAAAATTTTCTTGGTGCTTTTTTTTCCATTAATTATTGATAATAGTATTACTATGGACTGATATCCCAGCTGAAAAAAATGAGGGTCAACAGTTGTTAATGGAGGGAATGATCTGATACTGTCGAGTTGGTTGTTAAATCCTACAACTGCAACATCATTAGGGACTTTAATACCTATATTTAATAATTCTTCGGTTAATTTTTGCGATATCAGGTCACTGACGGTTACAAAAACTTCGATATCCTTTTTTAATGCCAGTTTCCTTTTTTTTAAAAAAACATCAAGGCACTGTTTTACCTGCTGTCTGTTATCAATTTCATTTATAATATAAACAAGATCCTGATTAAAAGGAATATTGTTTTCTATTAATACTTCTTTGTAAGCTTCAAATCTTTCTTCATAGTAAAAATGACCTTTACATCCGATAAAGGCAAATTTGGTATATCCGTGAAGGTTTATAAGGTGGGTCATGAGTTCATTAATGCCTGCATGATTATCAACCAGTACAAGAGGAATGTCTTTTAAAGGCAGTCCGATCGTTACGATCGGCAGGGGAGTAAGGCTCTGATGGAAGTCCTCGATTTCTTCTTTTGACATAAAATACTGGAATGATGATGCCCATGAGATCAGACCGTCGATGTTGTTTTTATTGAGATATTTAAGCTTTTTTTTATAATGTGTGTAATATTCTATATCCTCAGCTAACGAATAGCGGACAACTCCGATGAAATTTATTAGATTAATATTAAAATCTTTTGCTGCACTATTAATACCGGCAACTATGTCCTGTCCAATTATACTTCGAAAATCTGCAATACCGGCAAAGCCGATTGTAAGTCTTTTGTTACTTTTCATAATTTGCACGCTGTATTTATTATAGCATAATTAAATAATTAAAGTAATAAGAAAATTAATTATGCTATAAAATTTGTAGTTTGATTATATATTTTATATATGTTTAAATTTTGATTTTGTCAATAGTTTAATAATTAAAAATTTTGCATTCATTTTTTAATCGCTTGGTTCAACATGAACTGTTGTTTCCAGCTGGAATTTTCTTTTTAACCGTTTTTCGATCTTTTTAGTTATTTCATGGGAATCATAGTTGTTCATATCCGGAGGAAGACAGATATGAACAGTTAATTCAGAATGACTGCCGTATTTATGCAAATGCATGTGATGTATATTAAATATTTTTTTTTCGATTTTTTTGATTTCATTTTTAATATTATCTTCAAATTTTTTATCTATATTTTCACCAAGCAATGTATTAGATGAGCCTCTAATAATGTCAATAGCAGTTTTGATTATCAATATTGAAACTGCGATCCCCAGTGCAGAATCGATCCACCAGAGTCTTTTCCCTAAAAGAGCACCGATAACTATTAGTGCAGAAGCAATCGCATCGCTTCTGTGATGCCATCCGTCTGCTTTAACCGAACTTGAATCGATTTTTTTGCCTATGTGGAATGCAATTTGTGCCAATAATTCTTTTATTATAATTGAAATGGAGAAAATTATCACTGCTGCAAGTGAGAATTTAAATACTATTTCATGATTTAACAATTTTTTTACTGATTCTATCAAAAAATCAAAACCTACAACTCCAAGCAGAACACCAATAACTATTGATGCAATGAACTCGGTTCTGCCGTGTCCGAAAGGGTGTTCTTGGTCTGCAGGACGGGATGAAATGAAAAAACCGATTATGACAACCACAGATGTCAAAGAGTCTGACAGTGTATGCCATGCATCAGCGGTCATTGCAATGGAATTATTAACTGAGCCTGCCCAGATTTTTATAAAAAATAATAGAGTGTTCAAAATTATCGAAATCCAGCCTTCAAGATATCCGTAATATGTTTTTTGAGATAAATTCATGATTAAATCTCCCGGTATAGCAGTATAAAGATTGTTGAAATCGTCTGGTAATAATTTTAGCAAAAAAATGAAATGTTTAAAACCAGGGACTTCAAAATTTTTAGAATCAATTCCTAAAATAGGAAGTCCCGAGGATTGATTGGAATATCCTCTGCCCGTAAATAAACTTTAATTAATACAGGCCCGGTCTTACCTGATCTTCCTTTTACATTTATAAAAAATAATAACTAATAAGTCAAACAGATTTTAAAAATTTTAAATATAATTTATGCTTGATTTTTTTTTGACTTTATTGGATATTTAATAAAACAAATTTTATTTGAACAAGGATTTTAAATGAAGTTCAGGCCATGCATTGATCTGCATGAAGGCAAAGTTAAGCAGATAGTCGGAAAATCATTGTCCGATGAAGATAAATTAATAACCAATTTTATCTCAGATAAATCTTCCTCATGGTATGCCAAACTCTATAAAAATGACGGATTGTTCGGTGGACATGTTATAATGCTGGGCAAAGGTAATGAAAAAGCTGCAAAAGAGGCTCTGTCGGCTTTTAGGAGCGGTCTGCAGGCAGGGGGCGGTATTAATTGCGATAATGCTCATGAGTACATCGATGCCGGCGCTTCCGGTGTGATTGTAACATCATATGTTTTTAAAAACGGTATGATTGATTGGGATAATCTAAAAAAGCTTAATGAAAAAGTTGATAAAGAGAAAATCATTATTGATTTGAGCTGCAGATATAAAAACAATGATTATTATATAGTCACAGACAGATGGCAGAAATTTACAGATATTATTATCAATATCAAGAACATTGAACTTCTTGAAAAATACTGTTCTGAATTTTTGGTCCATGCCGTTGATGTGGAAGGCATGATGTGCGGAATTGATAAAAAACTGATTGAAATGCTCTCAGAGATTGTCGATATTCCGATAACTTATGCAGGCGGCATTACAACCATTGAAGAACTTGATATTATTGATGAAATCGGAAAGGGAAGAATAGATGCCACAGTAGGCAGTGCACTTGATATTTTTGGAGGCAAGCTTTCATATAAAAAAGTAGTCGAATGGCATAATAGGCATAACAGATAAAAATTTAACATGCATGAATACTTAGTATTGACTAAAATAAAATGTTTTGTTAAATTGATGACTCAATTGATTCCAACTCTTAATCAAGAGATTATTTTTTGCCGATGTGATGGAATTGGTAGACTTGCTTGACTCAAAATCAAGTGGGGGCAACCCCGTGTCGGTTCGAGTCCGACCATCGGCAGATCTTTTATATCAAATCAAAATTTATAATCATTTAGAATAATATTAAGAAATCCCCCTATTCCCCCTTTGTAAAAGGGGGAGTGTAAGAGCATGAGGCTATTGAAAAAGAGGGAGAAGAAGAGCGCATCGCAAGCAAGTCCCCTTTTTCAAAGGGGATGTAAGGGGATTAAAAGGATTAATCAATGATGAATATGATCATTAACTTTAAATTAATGCCGATTTGTAATCCTGCAATGTCATTCGACAATGATGTAATGCCATTCGTCAGTGAAGAAATGCCAATTAACATCAAAGAAAAGTGAGTCGGCAGTAAAGAAAAGTGAATTGACAACGAAGAAATGTCAGTCGGCAGTAAAGAAAAGTGAATTGACAATGAAGAAATCTCAATTGACAGTCGAGCAATGCAAAACGGCAGTCAGGAAATGCGAAAGTACAGAAAAGTAATGGCAACTTACATTGAAGAAAAGTGATTCGGCTGTCGTGCAATGCGAAATGGTGATAAGGAAATGCGAAAGTGACCTCGTTCCAAGATGTGTTTACAGCCATACAGAAATATAGAGATAAATATGTAAAATGCGATTGTCTGACTCAAAATCAAGTGGGGGCAACCCAGAGCCGGTTCGAGGTGCAACCATCGGTAAATCTTTTATAAAATTCATAATTTTTAATTCACTTCCAAAATCAGTTGATTTTTTATATTAATTATTCATATAATAGTGTTAAATTATTATTTGATCATTGTTTTTTAGGAGCTGTTTATGATATCAAATAAAGAAAAACAAATTATCATTGATTTTGCAAATAAATATAATGTTAAAAAGGTAATTCTTTTCGGATCATAAACTTATAGGGATGATTATAGGGATATTGATATTGCGGTTAAGGGTATAAAACCGGAATTTTTTTTTGAATTTTACAATAAGATATTTTTCAGTCTTAATAAACCTGTTGATATTGTTAATCTTGATGAAGAGAGCTCTTTTAACAGGCTGATTGAGGAGGATGGAATAAAGATATATGAAACCGCTTAGTATCAGGATTAAAGTTGAGCTTGATAATATTGATAATGTCATTGATGAATTGAAATCTGCAAATATAAAAGAAAATAAATCAAATCTCGAGATCACCGGCATGGGCGAGTTCACTGAAAAATGTATTATTTTTGAAAACCACATTGTGTAATGCCATTTAAATGTATTTTTAGACCACATTATTTTAAAAAAGGTTTATTTTTCAGCGAACTCATGGGCGCGTTGCTGCATAATTTTTATTCGGGTATTGAGAATATAATAAAACAAATATTTAATGAATATCATTTTGCAATACCTGATGATCAATCATGGCATAAAACTTTATTATCGGAAGCAGTTAACAATGAAATTATTACTGATAAAGTAAAATATAATCTTGAAAAGTATTTGACATTCCGGCATTTTTTTATTCATTCATATTCTTTGATGCTAAAAGAAAATTTAATAAAGCCGCTTATAAATAATGTTTTTGAAACTTATGAATGCTTTAAAAAAGATATTAAAAAATATTTATGAGAATTCAGCTTTATAAATTTGTTCTCAAAATCAAGGGGGATCAATCCCGTATCGGTTCTAATTACGACTATCTTCGGATCTTTTAAACTTGGTTATTCAAACTTATAAATCAAAATAAATATTATTAATTGCAGGATTCTAAGCCGGGAAATCCCCCATGCCCCCTTTGAAAAAGGGGGTGTGGGAGAAGAAGAGGAC
>JAFGQB010000156.1 GCA_016935915.1 Spirochaetota bacterium | reverse complement strand
TTAAATGATAAATATATCTGGAATGAAAAAAGTTATACTGGCTATCCTTTCTTGGAATATAACAACGGAAAATCAATTTTAACAGGAGATTATATTATTGAAATCCAAGACACTGCAGGTAATTTAAGTCAAACTACTTTTGTTGTGGAAGTTGACGGGATAATGCTGAACAAACCGTATAATTTTCCAGAGATCAAGTACAAACTGGAATCAAGCGACAGGAAAGAGCTGAAAATTTTAAATGACAGATACAATTCTTGTGATATAAAAATTCTTACTGATAATTCTTTTTTTAACGGTGGAAGAAAAAAGTTCAAGGAAAATCAAAAAATCATCTTGAACAACAATCCCCTGCCTCAAAACACGGTTATATCAGTAAAAATTAATAAAGATATTGATGAAAAGATTATCTATGTATTAAAAGACTTCCCATTGAAATAAAATATTTTTATCCCTGCTTTATATCATTTAAATCATCTAAAAGTTCTTCAGCCGAACTGACTGCTCTTGCACCTAAAAATATCAAATTTTTATTTCCTGAATCATTATATGATTCTAAGTCGGGTTTAGCTGCAAACAGTCTTCTGTTATAAATAACTGCCAAATTTGCTGTTATCAATGTCCCTGATTTTTCCGGTGACTGAGTGATCAATACAGCTTTTGATAATCCTGCTATAATCCTGTTCCTTTTTGGAAAATTCCATTTGTTAGGTTTTATAGATGGAGGATATTCTGAAATTACAGCTCCGTTATTTTCTATAATTTTTTTAACAAGATCTTTATTGCAAGCAGGATAAATTCTATCAATACCGCAGCCGATCACTGCAATTGTTCTTGCCTTTTTTACAACTGCAGTGTTATGTGCTGTTGTGTCAATCCCTTTGGCAAGTCCCGATATGATGGTATATCCTTTATCAACCAAACTAGAAGTAAAATCAATAGTTCTTTTAATGCCAAATTTATCTGGATCTCTGGTACCTATCACTGCAATGGATTTATCAAAATTCAAATTTATATTTCCCTTTGCAAATATAAGAAACGGTAAATCAGGAATACATTTTAAAGTTTCAGGATAATCAATATCACAAAACTTAATTACTCTTGTCCCTGTTTTATTTATGTAGGGCAAAGATTTTTTCGCTTTTTCATAAAGTTCTTCAGGATCAAAATTCTTTCCGCTCCATCTTCTTCCCAATATATTCTTAATTACATTTATACTCAAACTAAGGATTTTTTCCGATGACTGGTATTTTTTATACAATAATACTTTTTCAATTGAAGTTATGGTTTGATCATAACTTAATGCTATATCGAATATTTTCTCATCACTCATTGTTTATGCCGGATCAATTGGTTTTATTATCTTCAATCTGTTTCCCTGTATCCTGTATATATTGATCAAGCTTTAACAAATCGGATTTGTCAAGGCTTTTTTTAAACTGATAAATTCTGTCATATGTCTCATAAGCACTTTTATAATCTTCAAGAGCATAGTAAACATGTCCCAGTAAAAACATTGCCTTTACATCAGGAACATCCATTTTTGGATTTATCTCATAGAGGTATTTATGAAGTATCACTTTTGCCTTTTCATAATCAACTTTTGCATAAACTAAAAGATGAGCATAACTGTAATAAACCTCTTTGAATGACGGTGCTAAATTAATTGATGCTAAATAGTTTTTTTCAGCTTCAGTCAGATAAAATTCAATTTTATCTCTTTCTTCCTGAGTTATATTTAAATTTAGACTTGATTTGTTTATTTTATATAAATTGACATAGCATATACCCATCCAGTAATAAATATCCGAATCCTCGCTTTTCATATCGCGGGCAATTTCAAGATGTTTTAATGCATTGGAAAAATTACCCTGAAACATAAGTTTTTTGCCTACATCTTTATTAAGAGAGGCGTTGAGTTTATATGCATCAGTCAATATTTTAACTGCTTTGTCATAATATAGACCTGCTTCGGCTTTTTTATCTATTTTATTGCTTCTTGCCATTCTCTTAATAGGAAAAAGAGGATCACCTATATAATCACAGCCTGCCAATAAAAAAGAGAGGGCAAGCAAAATAAAAATTTTTTTCATAATAATACTCCTAGTATCTATTATCGATTAAATAAACAGGTTTAATAACAATTAAATATATACCTTAAATCGTTATTTTTATTTACTTATTTAGCAATAAAAAACAAATATATTTTAAATATTCAATTTCTTTTATGTCCCAGTTATATTTATTGATATTTTCCAGAAATTTTTTAATTATATCGATTTTGCCGCAATTATACAGAGAAACAAGGGCATTTCTTGCCAAAAGATATTCTCTGACCCATGAAGATGAAAGCTGATTGTTTTGAAATCTGATTTTATAATCCTCTTTTTTTAAATATAATATTTCAGTTAGATCAAAATTTATATTTATGTAACCGGGAAACTCTTGAGTAGGATCATCCCTGTTGATGTGAACATTGGAAGGACAAACATCGATGCAATCCGTACAACCGTAAAATCTTTTTCTCCACAAATCAAAAATTGATCTATTATTAATTTCATCAGGCCATTTTTCTTCTGTTGTAAGATGCTGAAGACAGATATTTTTGTTAATTTTATAAGGCATTAAGGCTTTTGTCGGACAGGAGTTGACGCATAATGAACATTCACTGCAAATATTTCTGATTTCCTTTTTTTCCTCTATAAAATCAAATTCACGGGCAAATAAAATTTCTCCCAGCACAAACCTTACTCCTCTGCCGTTAATATAAATAAGATTATTTTTTAAATAAGTACCTAATCCCGAAGCATAAGCGCACAGCTTATCATTGACTTTGGAATTAACATATATCTTAAAAAGATTTTTGGCATAAACATCCGCAAAATAATTCTTTTTAATATCATCAGCCAGAACTTTTAATTTTTTCTTTAGAACCTTATAAAAGTTTGCAGTTGTAAATCTGGCAATATAACCTTCAGAAGAGCTGTCAATGCTATTCCATCTGTAATTATATGTTATACATGCACTGATAATTACTTTACATTCAGGAAAAATTTCTGATACCTTCAGAAAATTTTTATTATAGTTTTTTTCAAGTTTTTCATACTGATCTTTTGAACATATACCTATCTCATCGATCTTAAGTTCCCTGCTTTTCTCTTTAATGAATTTGTATAGACTTAAATCTGTTTGTTTTGAAATGTCCATATAATTGTCATATTATCACAATTTAAATTAAAATAAAGCGTTATTTCAACTGCTTTTTTTTGTGCGCTATGGAATACCGGAAACATAAAAAATTCATAAAAAATTTTTTTACTTCAGGAAATTTGGTTTTAACAACTTGATATGTTGATACTTGAATATAATTTTATCCATGTATGTAAACTCTCTATGAAATGTAATTTTTAAAAAGTCTCCTGTGGCATAAAAAAGCGCAGGATTTATCAAATCCTGCGCATAAAAAGGAGTTAATGTATGAAAAAAAATATACTAATATTATTTTAGTATATTTTAGTCAAATAATCACTATTTTACATATATTTTACCGCTGTTTTATAAAAAAAAAATATTCTTAATTTTTATTTACAAATTGATGAATTTTTTATAATTTTCATTAAAATATCATGAAAAACAAAATAAAAAAAATATTAAAAGACGTTTTCAGTTATAATGAATTGAAAACAGGTCAGGAACAGATAATAACTTCAATATTAAACAACAATGATACCCTGGGCATCATGCCCACAGGAGGAGGCAAAAGCCTCTGCTATCAGATACCTTCTCTTATCTTTGACGGGTTGACAATTGTCGTATCTCCGCTGATTTCTCTGATGAAGGATCAGATCGATTTTCTTCATTTGAAAAAATTCCCTGCTGAAATGCTTAACTCAACCGTGAGCTATGACAGGCAGATAGAAATAAAAAATAAGGTTGAGAAGAGACAGGTCAAATTATTATATCTTACGCCTGAAAGATTTAAAAACAAAAACTTTGTTCAATGGCTGAAAAACATAAAAGTTTCATGCTTCGTCGTGGATGAAGCGCACTGCATTTCGGAATGGGGTCATGATTTCAGACCTGAATACCGTAAGCTTGCAACAGTTATTGATGAACTTGCAAGACCCCCTATTCTTGCACTGACTGCAACCGCAACCAGGTTAGTCAGCAATGACATTACTGCCTCTTTAAAAATGAAAGATCCCAAAGTCTTAGTTAGCGGATTTAACAGAGCCAATCTTTATTATTACTGCGAAACTCATTTTTCAAAAGAATCAAAAATAAGGGCAATAATGGATTTCATTAAAGAAGCCCAAATGCCCGGAATTATCTATACATCAAGTGTTAAAGATGCAGAACTGGTCTATAATATTTTAAAAACAAATACAAAAATCAACACTGGTATTTATCACGGAAGCCTCTCTGCACAGATCAGAAAAAAAATGCAGGAAGATTTCTTAAACGATAAAATTTCAGTTCTTGTTGCGACAAATGCATTCGGCATGGGCGTCAATAAAATAAATATCAGATTTGTAATACACTACTCGATCCCTGGATCCATTGAAGCTTATTATCAGGAAACAGGCAGAGCAGGAAGGGACGGAAAAGCATCAAAATGCATTCTACTGGTTTATGATGAAGATATTAAGATACAGGATTTTTTTATTAAAGCTAAAAATCCATCGTATGAAGATATAGATGAGATTTTTGAAAAAATAAAAAAATTAAACACCAAAAAGACAATTTATACAAAAAACATTGATGAACTTATCATCTCAAATAAAATCAATAATTTCAGTTTGAATACAATTTTAAAGCAGCTAGTCAATATCGAATGCATTGACTATGAATATAAAAAAGATGATATCATAGAAATAGAAATATTAAATACAAAAATTGACCAGCAGGAAAAAAATTATTTAAACGAACTTTTTTCATCATCCATTGATAAAAAAAGATCATTCAAATTTAATTTAAAAAACTTATCAGTTAGATTGGGAATTAATGACAATGAATTAAAGGAAAAACTTCAATATTTTAAAAGTAAAAAAATCATTGATTTTGAAATAACTCCTAAAGGACAGATCATTGTTTTAAAAAAATATAAAATACCTGATGATTTTAAAAATGAATATATTAAAAAACTAAAAAACAAGATCAATATCGATAGAAACCAGCTTGAAAAAATGAAAGACTATACAAAGATAAATAACTGCAGAAGACAGTATTTGTTGAATTATTTTCATGAGGAATATTGTGAAAAAAATTGCGGAAGCTGTGATATCTGCCTTGGGACTTATAAAGAATTTGATGAGTTAGAATGGAATATCATACAGAAAAACATTGCACTTTTTTTCTTTCAGAACAACAACAAGATCGGCAAGGTGAAAGCTTTAAAAATCTTAAAAGGTCTAAGGGATATAGAGCCAAGATATATGCAATGGGAGGATTTCGGTATATTAAAAAAATATGATTTCAGCGATATAGATAAAGAATTCAATCTGTTATTAAAAAATAAAATCCTATCTTATGATAATGGTGAATATCCTGTTGTAAGCTTAACCAGAGAGGGCATAAAAAAATTAAAAGAGATTAAAATTTAGCTAATCTTTTTTTATATTGATCTTATGAGCCAATAAAAAATTAAAAACTATATCAGCCCCTGCAGTATAGATCGGGTTCTGCTCAAAATAGAACTGAAATTTGATATTCATTATTTCAAATATCAAACCTACAAGAATATCTGTCTGGGGATAGTACAATTCATGAATGCCATTAAAACTTTCATCAAGATCATATTGAGTTTTTAATACAGGAGTTTTAAAATTAAGCTGTACCAGAATCGATAAATATCTCACAGGATTGACTGAAAGATTTAGCATACCCTGGAACATTGGATACGGCTTTGATGGAGCTTGCGGAATAACCGCATCAAAAGGAAGTATAAAATTAGTTTGAAGATAAATTGAAATGAATCTAATCGGCATCAGATCCATCAATAATCCTATGCCAATATCCGGATAGCCTGAACCACTTATATATTTAACCGAACCAGTAGGGATTTTGTAGCCGTTTATTACTGCAAGGGCAATCCATTTTTTCTGATAAAATGTATATTTTATCCATGTATCGATATCGCCGAATGAAAATGCATAATTCTTTAATTTCAGCCTTACTCCGCTTGAATTCTTTATGTCAATATAAGTATCATTTTGTGAAAACTCATCGCGTCCTGCATTTGGAAAACCAAAAAGATCATGGAAATTCTGAACTATAGCATCCAAAAAACCGCTGTAATAACCGACAACTCTCGTGTGCATTCCAACCTGTAAATTTTTTAACGGAGAAAAGGATATGCCGAATTCAAAGTTTAAACTCTCATAATCATAGGCTCTGACAGATTTATAATAACTTTTTGTATTATCATAAGTCAATTTACCGTAAGGTATGTAAAAATCATTAATAAAATAAAATGAAGTATGGTATTGAAGCTGGAACTGTCTTTCTGTTTTAGCTCTCACCCCGGGAAAAGTAAGATAGATCATATATGGAAGAAACATATCCTTGCCGTACAAAGGACCTTTTGAAAAATCATCAGTATGATATATCAATCCGTAAAAATCACTGAAAACAAAAAAGAAAAAAATAATAAGTAATAAATATTTAATTTTCATTTAAAATATTATATATAATTTTATCTGGATATTTTAAAGTTAAATTTTTTAATTTACTAAAAAAAGGACAAAACACTATGAATATTGAAAATTTTAAAATTCGCGATGCAGTATTAAATGATGCAGAAGATGTTTATAAACTCATATATTTGCTTGAAATGGATTCACAAAATATAAACAAAAAAGATTTGCTTGAAATTTACGAACAAAATTTAAATGATAAAAATATATTTTATAAAGTTGCACAAATCGATGATAAAACAGTAGGCTTTATCAGTCTGCACATACAAAAATTTCTTCATCATTGTGCGGAAGTTGCAGAGGTTGCAGAGCTTATAGTTCATCCCGGCTACAGAGGTAAAAATATCGGATTAATGCTTATAAAAGAAGCGGAGAAAATTGCGCAAGAAAAAAAATGTGATACAATAGAACTCTCATCAAATATGAAAAGAGAGAGGGCTCATAATTTTTATAAACGGAACGGTTATTTTGATTCGCATTTTAAGTTTA
>JAFGQB010000155.1 GCA_016935915.1 Spirochaetota bacterium | reverse complement strand
GCCGTTGGGATCTGAGATATATCTGTATCTTTCGACCAAAGAGGGGGCACAGATGATAGCGAGTGTTGACCCGCATTTAGAGTTAAAAGTAGGGGATCATATAGAGATA
Organism: Spirochaetota bacterium; assembly: GCA_016935915.1. Lineage (GTDB taxonomy): Bacteria > Spirochaetota > GWE2-31-10 > GWE2-31-10 > JAFGQB01 > JAFGQB01. Next base: position 9,538 of record JAFGQB010000155.1, on the reverse strand, counting down.
GGCATAGTAATGAAAAAAGCGCATGTATTTGAGTCATTAAGAGGCGGAGAAGAATCGGAAGGCGCTGAAGAGAAATGCATTATTTAAGATAATTATTATTTATTATAAGCAAGAACGGGGTAAATCCCCGTTTTTTTATTTAAATGAAAAATTTAAATTTATAATTTATTTTAATAAATTAAAAAGAGGAATTCATATGAACAAAAAATTAAATACTTTTATATTTATGTTAATTGCAACATTATTGAATGTTTTTTTAATTATAATATTCATTATTTTGGCTTTTTTAATATTAAGTGTTGCATCAAAATATCTATCAAGCGAATTTATGTTTTTTGTTACAATTTCTACGTTTTTAACCGCAATAATTGCATCGTTCCTTGTTTATCATAAGATTATTTTATTTGTTTCAAAAAAATATAATCTTAATGATAAAATTGATCCAATCTTTAAATCAAAAAATAAAAATATAGATAAAAAATAGTTTTTTTTGTTTATATCAATATAATTAATAGTTTTTTAAATTATTGTTTATTTCCTTATATGTAACTATTTCTATGGAATTGATTCCATAGATATGGAATCAATTCATTTGAGTTTTAAATTTTTAAATTGTTAGACTTATATGTAACTTATTATATTTCAATCAATTATATAATTAATATTTTTCTTATAAGATTGGCATGATAATTGTTATAATATAACTGAATATTTAACAAGTAAAATTATTCGGAGGTATTATATGTCATTGTCATATTTTAAGACAGCAACCTGTGACATATGCAGAAAAATATTCAGAGAGATAAGAAAAAGGTATTATTGTGAACATTGTAAAGAATATTTTTATGTATGTGATGAATGCAAACAAGATGATTTTAAATTAAAATGTCCGAATTGCGGCGTTAGATTGAAGCAGAAAAGCGCTCCTTTAGCTATAAATAGATAATTATTAATAAAGAAAAGTGTTTTTTATATATTAATTGTATTTAAAAAGTTTTTTTTTCTTTTCTTTAGCCCTTTTTTATCGGTATTAAATGTCATTTAATACCGATATTTTTTTTTATTGCACTCTGTTTTTTTGAAATTATCCAGACTGATAGTATAATTAATAAACCGCCAGCTATCATATTCCATGTTATCTTTTCTTTAAAAAAAATGACTCCCAATAATATACCGCTTAAAATTTCAATATATGAAAGATTTGATGCAACTGACGCTTTTATTTTTTTTAATGCTGAAAAAAACATTGTAAATCCGATCAAACCGATTAAAGATGAATAAACAGTTAAAATTACAAGTTTTTCAAGGGATGGAAATGGTTTGAAGATGAAAATAAAAGGGAGAAATACAAATGATCCGATAAAATTTTGAAAATAGGTAATCTCAATCTTTGTATATCTTTCGGATACAAATTTAAAAATTATCATTGATAAAGAATATATACAAGCCGATATCAGCATAGAGCTCATACCTATAAAGTCATTGCTTTTAAATGAGAATTCCTTATTTAAATAAATGATCACAATGCCTGCAAAAGCTGTTATCAAAGCGAAAATTCTAACTGTATCTGGATAATCTTTAAGTATGAAAATACTGAATATGGCAACAAATATGGGCCATGTATAAAGTATAATAACGGCATTGCCTATTGAAGTATAATAAAAGGCAACAAAATAAAAGAACATTCTTAAAGAATTCAAAAAAGAGCTTAAAAATACAAGTTTATTGTTATGTTTAAAAACATTTCTTTTAATTATTATAAAATAAATTGTTAAAATAATAGTAGGGATTGCCATTCTAAAAAAACTCAACACTGAAGGATTTAATTTTAAAAATTTAACGAATACTCCACTTGTGCTCCAGATTATTGCAGCTATTATCACTTCTAAATATGGATTTATTTTCATGCTATTTTCCTTACCAAATTTATCGATTAGATTTAAAAGCTTATAGCAGTTTTTACAACTTTTATACAGATGTTTTATTTGAAAATTGGTTGACAAATTCAATCTGCTGTGATATATAGTCCATACATTAAATACGGGTATGACCTGTTAGCTCAGTCGGTAGAGCAACGCCCTTTTAAGGCGTGGGCCGTTGGTTCGAATCCAACACAGGTCAACGTGTCGCCTTAGTCTATCGGTTAGGACATCGGGTTTTCAACCCGACGAGAGGGGTTCGATTCCCCTAGGCGATGATAAAAAGCCTCATTGCATTTTTGCTATGGGGCTTTTTTTGTTCACAGGGGAATCGAACAAGGCAAGTTTAATATTTAAATCATTTGACAATTGCTCTATAATAAATTATAAAAAGTAATAGACTTATTAATAAGTTTATTTTAAAAATATATTATTTTATTTAAAGGACATGAACATCAAATCATCATTTCTATATTTAATGATAATTTTTATTTTTTTATCAGTATTATTCACAACAATTTTTATAAAGATCAATAAAGATAAAAACCAAAGGGAAGCCGGCATTGAATATATACCGCAAAATTTTAATGCAGCAGACGGCAGTTATGACGATAAAATATATCTTCAGTGGGATAAAGTTGATGAAGCGGCAAAATATTTTGTTTACAGATCGGATGACGAAAACGGCAATTATAAAAAGATAGGAATTACCGAAGAGAATTTTTATAATGATATCGGCATAGGTGATATTAAGGAAAAATATTATTATAAAATAAAGTCCAAATTAAAAAACGGAATGGAATCGGATTTCAGCAAAAGCGACAGCGGGTATATTGTAAAAAATGAAAAAGAGTGGCAGTTAGTCGGTCATGCAGGCTTTTCATCAGACAGGGTTGATTATTTGTCATTATTTATTTTTAATGACGTCCCTTTTGTTTCTTTTCGTGATTCGGGTTTTTTTGAAAAAGCATCTGTTATGAAATTTGACGGAAAGTCATGGCAATATATAGGAAATCCGGGATTTTCGAGCGGAAAGGCGTTTTACCCTTCTTTATTTGTCGCAAAAGACACCCCTTATATCGCATACACCGATGAGGATAATTCATGGAAAATATCAGTGATGAAATTTAATGGAAAAGTCTGGGAATATGTGGGGAGTCAAGGTTTTTCTGGAGGAGCAACGAGTCTTTCTCTTTTTATATATAATGATATGCCTTATGTTGCTTATAATGACGGAGCACATGATATCAAGACATCTGTTATGAGATACAACGGTTTGGACTGGGAATATGTCGGAAATCCCGGTTTTTCACCTGACAGGGTGGATTATGTGTCACTGTATATTTATAATGACACATACTATACTGCTTTTCAGGACTTTGGAAGGATATGCAATACAACTGTAATGAAATATAATGGTTCTGATTGGGAGCTTATAGGCAGCCGTGGTTTTTCAAAGGGCGGAGCTTCAAGGATAAGTTTGTCTGTTTTTGATGATACTCCATATGTGTCATTCCGAGACAGCGGAAACTCAGGTAAAGCTTCTGTAATGAAATACGATGATGACAGATGGGAATATATAGGCGGACCTGGAGTTACAAAGGACAGGATTGATTTCAATTCGTTCTATATGTATGAAGAGACTTTGTATATTTCTTTTCAGGATTACAGTAATAATTATAAGATTGCTATAATGAAATATAACGGTGTGGACTGGGATTATGTAGGCAGACCGGGATTTTCAGAAGGTGAGATAGGTTATACTTCTGTTTATGTTTATAAAGGCATACCTTATGTTGCATATCAGGACAGAGCAAACGGCTACAGAGCTACTGTAATGAAGTATGATACTGTTAAATGACAGGGATATGAACTTAAAACTTCTTTATGCAATATAATGCAAGTTCATTTATTTCTGTTATAAATATAATCAAGCCATTCTGATTCAAGTTGTTCAATTGTTTTTTTATAAACATATTCATAATCCAATTTGTCATTTTTATGCAGTTCTATGAATTTTGTTTCACCGTATTTGTCGTATAAAAAAGTCATAAAGGAACCAGCCTGAATAAAGGCTGTTTCTCTTTCATTTGTACCAAGTTTTCGGAAAGTATCATTATTATTGTTCAAAAAAGACAGCTATTGATAATAATGTGATTGATTATAACAAAAACTGTAATTAAAAAATAACAAAAAAATGCTTAAAAAGTCATTTATTTATAAAAATGCCATAGTCCAATTAGACCTGCATGCACTGAATGTATTGACTTTCAGGCAGTGAATCTATTCATTGGAGAAAGTGAATCTATTCATTGGAAAAAATGAATCTATTCATTGGAAAAAAGTATGAGTAAAAGAACCGTCACCTGACTCATCTTGTTTTCATGTATTTTATGAATGGTATTAATACATCATTTTTCGGACTGCCGGTTCCGTCATATATTATGCTGACCACGGGAATGCCTGTTTTCTTTTCGATCTTGCGGCTCATGGATTCCGTAATAAGGGATGCACAGCATAATGCAGGTGTTGCCTGGACAAAAAGTTTGATATCCGGATAATTATCTTTCAGATAGGAAAGAACAATCAGATTATCCGGAGTTTCTCCTACATTTTCAATAATAACATTAAAGTCCTTTAGTATCTCCTCTGCGGATTTATCATAACTTGATTTGGTTGCATTTAGTACGGGTTCAAATATTTTTATGTACTTTTCTTCAATGATATTGATTGTTTTAAGCATTGTGGAATTGGCTACAATGTCCAGGTATCTTCCGGTCAAGTACCACCTGCGGAAGTATGCCCCTGCTGTCATTTTTACAATTTCATTATATGAAGTTGTAATCACTTCACCGCCAAGATTTTCAATGAAACGTATAAGATTCTGGTTGAGTATTTCATTGTCGCGTGCATAGAAATCACCGAAAACTGCCACTTTAGGATAAGTCTTATCTTTGACTTTTATTTTTTTAAATAATTCTACAGCTTTTTCAGCAGCAGATTCTTTTGATAACTTTCCGAGAAAAGCTTTTTTGAATAATTGTAAGCTCTCATAAATTGTTTTATCAGTTTCGCCTTTGATTAATTCATAGGGGCGTATTTTACAGCTTAATTTTCTTAAAATGCCAGCAAACATGAATGCAAAATAGGTATTAAAAAAAGCCTTTATCGAAAGTTCATAAAAAGAGAGATTGCCTAAATATACTTCTGATTTTTCCATACCTTGACCATAATCTTTCAGCGCCTGACGGATATTGTATGGAAAAAGTTTGATATTGCATGCATAGTCGCTTGCAGGCAGCCAGAGGATGGTATCTTCAGGAGTGAGATTATTTTTCTGGACATAATCTATGAATTCTTCGGCAATGATATTCATCGGAATGCATTGTCCTGTATTATGACGCAGGCTTTTTTTGATAAGCTCCTCTGTCTCATCCAATACTCTTGCATCAATTCCTTCATTCTGAAGATTAGAAGCCATAAGCTCGCAGGTCAGAAAATCAAAATTGGGCAGAACCAAAGTTTTATCTTTCAGATTTTTATTGAATTTAGGAGTTTCCGTCAGGATTTTGTTTCCGATGTTTTGTATTGCGAAATTGCTATGGTTGCGGAAAGATCGGATTGCAGCTTCTATCCTTGTTTCATACCCGACATTGGAACAATGATCATCCAATTGAAGTATAAGATAAGGTTTTTTATGAATATTCATAATCCGCTTAAAATAATCTATAAGGAATGAATCAGGTGAACAATGAAATGAAGTGATCAGAACAGGGTACAGATTTTTTGTTGCTGCTGTAACTTCACTAGCTTCAAGTATATCTGCTGCATAATGCCAGTGTATTTCATTTAATAAAGGTTCGATAACTTTTACATTTTCATCATCATATGGGATCATATCATGATAAAATGTCTTGATGCCCCGGGATGAGAATATATCAGGAATACCCTTGTTCATAAAAGGAGAAAGCAAGATATAAGGTCTGCTTAAAAACATGATATTGATATCATTGGACATGCTTATTATTTCTCTGAATTTTTGTTTGAGTTCATATCTGCATTTTTTTTGAAAATCAAGGGATTTTTTAAAGGCTTTTGTTATTTCCCATAACTGAATTTTTCTTCTTGTCTTATCCTTCAGCATTTTGAAAAGTTCTTTATCAATAAACTTCTGATTGTATTTATAATGAATAAGTGGACTCAATATTTTTGAATTCTCATTCATGTTTTTTATCAGTGCAACTGAAAGCTGTGTATAATAGCAATATTTACGCTTTCTTCCCTTATGTTTTTCTCTTTTTTCTAGATAAATTGGAGCAAAAATATAATCCGCTTTATCCATAAGGTACCTGATATGACCGTGAAAAGCTAAAAGGGGAGTACAGAATTCAACATTGGTCAATTTTTTTCCTTCATCAATTGCATTTTCGAACCTATCGCTTTTGATGGTTTTGATTCCAAGTTGGTCGAAAAACATTTCCCACATTGATAATTCTTCAGTAACATGAAGACCTGCAGGCAGACCTATGGTTATTTCATCTGAATCTTTTAAAGTTTTCTTTAAAAAACCGTAGAGCTTTTTTCTTGTCTGCAACAGATCAAAACCTGATGTGTTATTGTTAACGAATTTTTTTGTATTATAATCCCTGCCGCATAAAAAGCCGTATGCAGCTTTTTCACCGTTCAATTCGGCAAGAGTAATCTTACAGTGATTTGTACAGAGTGTGCATACCTCATTTGTGATGTTAATTTTTTTCCTGTAAATATTTATTCCTTTAAAGGAGCTTTTTGTAATACCCTCATCGATCAACAATAGAGCTGCTCCAAGGGCTCCTGTCAGATGACAGAATTTCGATACAAAAATCGGTTTTATTAACTTTTGCTCAAAAGCCGCAACCAAAGAACGGTTTTTTGCAGTTGCTCCCTGAAAACAAATGACATCACCGATACTGCTTTCTATAGCGACCTTAGTCAGATAGTTATCCCTTATCGAATGAAGAACAGAAGTCAGTGTTTCATCTATAGAATATCCCTGGCTCAAATATCGGTTCATGTCGCGTTCCATAAAAACAGTACATTGGTCGCTTGATATTGGTGCTCTCATTGAGTCTGTACGTTCAGCATATTCTTCTAAAGGGCAGCCGAACTTTTTAGCCTGTTCCGCAATAAAGCTTCCTGTGCCTGCTGCACATACATTATTCATTATGGAAAATGTGACAATCCCGTCTTTTAATGTTGTGAATTTCGAGTCCTGTCCTCCTATCTCTATAATTGTATCTGTTTCTGGTTTTAATTCATAAGCTGCCCTTGCATGTGTTGTAATCTCATCAATGATCTGATCTGCGCCTATGATAATACCTATGAACTTTCTGCCTGATCCTGTAGTCCCTGCTCCCATAATATTCAATTTTATTTTTTTTCTAGTAATGATATCATCAATAGCTTCAAAAATACTCTGCGCAGCATCCAGAGGACGACCTGCTGTTTCTGTGTAAAATCCTGCAAGTATTTTTTTGTCAGCACTGACAAGCACAGCTTTGGTGCTTGTCGATCCAATATCAATACCCAGATAAACATTGATTTTTTTAGGTATATCCTCATAAATATCGGTTTCCACCGTCGTCATAAGTTTATTTGTAACATGATAATTATTTTTTTCAAGACTTGAAAAAATCGGATATTCAGATAATTTTAATTTAAGTGGTTTATAATAGTGTTTTGTTTTCTTTTTGTTTTTTCCTATAATACTTTCAACATTGATGTTTTTATTTTTTTTCACTGAATCGTATTCATTGAGAAGAAGGTTTGCAGCACCCAGAGCTCCGAACAAGTGGGAGTTTTCATTTATTATTAGATTTTCTCCGATAAGTCTGTTTAAATGTTTTATAACTCCCTGATTTCTTGAAACGCCTCCTGCCATGATGATAGGAGTTCTGATCTTATCTGCTGCAAATAAAGTGCTGTAAATATTTTTTGCAAGTCCATAGCAGAGACCGTCACTGATTTCCTGAAATGTATAGCCTTCCTGCTGTGCATGTATCAAATCGGTCATTGCAAAAACCGCACATCTGGATGCGATTTGCGGAAGCCGTTCTTTGTTCTTAAATGCAATAAGTCCCAGCTCTTTTGTGTTCTTAAGATTAAGTCTGGCTGCTTGCTGATCGAGAAAGCTGCCTGTGCCTGCTGCGCAGGATGTATTAATTTTATAATTAATGTAATTCCCATTTTCATCAAATAAGATAAGACCATACTTTTCTCCGCCGATGATCAGTATTGATCCGACATTTTTATAAAGTTCTTTACATATAGTTATTATAGCAATCTGATCATTATAGCGTTTTGTACATTTGACTGATTCTGGAGTTGAATTGGTACAGGCAGCAGATTTAACTTTGGAAAGGTCAAGTTTATTAAGTGTTTTTTTAAGAGATTTTTCCATATGTCCGTGATGAGGTTCATACTTTGAAAAGATAATATTTCTGTTTTGATCAATTAGAACTACTGAAATGGTGACTGATCCTATGTCAATTCCCAGAACAAGATTTTTATAATCCATAAATTCTCCATAAGGATTAAATCCTTATGATATTAGAATTGTCCGTTTTAAGGAATCAATAACATATTTAAAATTTGAATACTGCAATTTTTAATTTAAAAAGCGGCTGTTGTTAATCATTTTTTATCATTCGGTGATTCGAAAAGTTAAATCTATAAAAACCTGATATTCAAAGTTTTTATAGATTTTCATATTATTCAGATAAATTGATATCTTTTTCAATCTTATTGCATTTTCTCAAAGTTTCTTTTATTGAAAGTTTTATATTTTTGTATATCTCTCTGCTGTTTCGTTTGATCTGTTTTTTTATATTATCATATTTTTCCACCATATTATCGGACAATTTCTTTAAATTAATTTTTACATTTTTTATCATTGCATCCATGTTATTTTTTATCTGAGATATATTATTTAGTGCATTTTCATTTGTTCGTACAGATTTATAATTATGATCTTCAGTATCATTATATGCATACTGCAATGATTTATTGAATGACTTATTATATATTAGCTGAAGTTGTTCCTGTGCATTGTTAATTTTTTCCATTACTAAATTTTGGGCATTTTCCAAGTTCTCTCTGCATCTTGCTATTGTCTGTTTATAATCATAAACCGGAATGTTAATTTTCGGTATTTTAATTTTTGAAAACAGAGGATTTCTTTTTTCAAGTTCCAATGCTCTGGCATTTTTTTCATAAATCACAGAAGGTTCATAAGTCCATCCGAGAGAAAGCCTTTTTTCTTCTTTGATAATTGTGTATTTAATAAATAATCCTAAAACAGGTGCAATAATTCTGGTCTTCCAACCGAATTCGGTATATAGATCATTAAGAAGTTTATTCAAATGGTTTTTCATATATTTATTTTTTTCAAAATATCTTATCATTGCCCAGACTGCAGCAGCATAAACAGTGCTCAGTCCGTTAATTTCTGTTTTAAACCTTTTAACAATTCTTTTATCAGGATGGTTTTTATGTTTTTGCCATCCCTTTAGTGATGTACGTGTAATTCTTGCAAGACTTGGTCCGTTGGTATTGAAATCATCAGTAAATGCTTTTAAAAG